>CAYULR010000271.1:0-322 GCA_964445685.1 uncultured Algimonas sp. | reverse complement strand
GAGGGTTCGTTTCGCCACACAATTCTGTGAAACAAAAGAAGAACAAATGCAAGGACGGGCCGCCGCTGCAGCTGCGGCGGATAATAGCGTGTCAGCCTTCGAGGCGGACTTCGGAGCCGCGCAGGCGAACGATCTCGATCGGGAGGCGTCGGCCATCGCTTAGCTCGATCATCGCGACCTTGTGCGTGTCAGGATCGACCAGCATGTCGGCCACTGTGCCGACCTGCTCAATTTCCTGGCTGTCGAGCATGCGCGTGACCTTGCAACCGCGAAGATCCTGTCCCTCGTCGACGAGGAAGTAGTCGTCGACAGGGGCGTAGCT
>CAYULR010000270.1:3120-3855 GCA_964445685.1 uncultured Algimonas sp. | reverse complement strand
GCTCGAACGTCTGCTCTCGGTCCCACGGGCAGTCGCGGCGCAGACGCTCCATCAGGGCCTTCAGCCGGGCATAGCGCTCTTCGGGCAGGCCCGTCATGGCTTGGGCTGCCGCAGGGCGCGGATGACGAGCGCGCCGAGCACGAGTGCGGACGCGCCGTAGCTGCCCCAGATGAAGACGGCGAAAGGACCCATATCCGGCATCACAACGCCTCCACGCGCGCCGTCGCGGTCGGTGCGGGCTGCCGCGCGGCGCGGGCCTGCGCGATCTCCGCCAGCATGCCGCGCAGGGCCAGCCAGCCCAGCAGCAGCGTGTAGCCGACGGCCATCAGCATGAGGGGCAGGAGAAGCTCTCCCGGAAGGCCGGGCGCGCCGGGCGAAGAGACAGTGGCGGGCTGGTGCAGCGTGTTCCACCACTCGACCGAGAACTTGATGATCGGAATGTTCACCCAGCCGATCATCGCCGTGATGGCGGCAAGGCGGGAGGCGCGCCTGCGGTCCTCCACCACCTGCCAGATGGCCATGTAACCGATATAGATGAAGAACAGGATCAGCACGCTCGTCATGCGTCCGTCCCATTGCCAATAGGTGCCCCAATCGGGCTTTCCCCAAAGGCTGCCCGTGATGAGCGCCAGGGCCGTGAAGGCCGCGCCGGGCAGGGCGAGGGAGCGCGCGGCAGAATCCGCCAGAGGATGCCGCCAGACGAAGCTGACCAGGCTGGCGACAGCAATGGCCGTA
>CAYULR010000270.1:0-3110 GCA_964445685.1 uncultured Algimonas sp. | reverse complement strand
TGGAGCTGTAGGCCGCCATGGCGCACCAGGCCGCGGGGACGTGGACGTACATGATGCGGACGGTCTGGCCGTGCTCGGCTTCTGCGGGAGACGCGATCAGCGCCTGCCAGAGGCCGACGCCGATCAGGGCAAACGCGCCCCACCCGAACAGGGGGGCCAGCCACCGGGCAAGGCCGACGAAACGCTGGGGATTGGCAAAGCGGTGGAACATCAGGCGCCCCTATTGGCGGCGATGGCCGCAACGGTTGCCGGAAGACCTAGCGCGACCGCGATGAAGCTCAAGCCTGCAAGGATGCGAAATTGCACCGCACCCAGCCCTTCGGCCGAAAAGGCCGCCGCGCTTTCCGTGCCGAAGATCAACACCGGCACGAGGAGCGGTGCGGTCAGGATCACGGCCAGCACGCCACCGCCACGCTGCCCGGCCAGAAGCGCCGCCGTGACGGAGGCGTAGGCGACGATGGCCGGGCCGCCGATCAGGAGCGACCAGACCGTGCCCTGTATCGCCGCACCGTCCATGGCGAGCAGCAGGGCGAGGAAGGGTGTGGCGAGGATGAGCGGCAACAAGCCCGTCACGGCGAAGGCCAGCGCCTTGGCGACGGCAATGGACAGTCCGCTCGCCCCAGAGAGGTGCATCTGCGCTAGCGCGCCGCTCTGTTGGTCGGGCTGGTAGAGGCGGTCGAGGCCGAGCAGGGCGGAAAGGGTTGCCGCCAGCCAGAGCAGGCCGGGGCCGAGCTCTGGCTCCGACCCGTTCAGCGCGAGACCGCAGAGCAGCACGAACAGCGCCATGAAGGCGAGCGAAAGCCCCATGCCTGATGCGCCCCGTACGGCGAGGGTCAGGTCGCGTTTCAGGATCGGCCGCATCACGCGCCCGGCTCCAGGACAAGCTTGCGGGCCTCGACATCCGCAATCGGAACGGGGCCGTGGGAGGCGATGACGGCAATTCCACCAGAGGCGAGATGTGTGCCGAGCGTCTGCGTCACGAGGCTCCGGCCAGATGCATCCAGACCGGCCAGCGGTTCGTCCATCAGCCAGGCGCTTCTGTTAGAAGAGACGAGGCGGGCTAGGGACAGGCGTCGGCGTTGCCCGGCGGACAGGCCCGCGACGGGTGTTCGGCCCCGCCCGGACAGCCCGACCGCTTCCAGGCGCGTTTCGGTTGGCGTCTTGTCGCCGTGGAGCGCTTGCCAGAAGGCGAGGTCTTCGCGCAGCAACAGCCCGGCCTGCTCCGGGCCCTGGTGGGCAGCGTAGGCGACGGCGTTCCGGGCGGGCAGGATTTGGCTGGACTGCGACCAGGCAACCGTGCCCCGGTCCGGCATCAGCAGGCCAGCCATGGCCAGCAGGAGCGTCGTCTTGCCGATGCCGTTCGGGCCGGTCAGCCAAAGCGCTTGCCCCGGCTCCACCGACAGGGACAGGCCCGCGATCAGGGGCGTGTCCCCGCGCGACAGGGAGAGGCTTTCGACCGTCAGGGATATGTCGCGCGGTTGCGTCATGGCGACCCTATGGCGCGGGGAGGCGGCGGAGTCACGGCGTTGCGCGAAAGGCCGCTGCCGCCTATCTGGCTGCCATGGAACAGCGTACGCTCAGACCACCCAACCGCAACCGCCGTCTCGGCTTGATCGCGCTCGTCGCCGTTGGTCTCGCCATGGGCATGGCGCTAGTCCTCTCGGCGTTGAGCGAGAATACGCAATTCTTCTACAACCCGGCCGACGTGCTCGCGGAAGGCTTCGTGCCGCAGTCCGAGGAGTTCCGGGTCGGCGGTCTGGTCGTGGAAGGATCGGTCGAGCGGTCGGGCCTGACGACGACATTCGACATGGACGATTTCGAACGCCCCATCCCGCAAGCCATCAAGGTGACCTATAATGGCCAGCTGCCGAACCTGTTCCGCGAAGGGCAGGGGGTTGTCGTGTCGGGCCGGATGATCGGCGAAGCGGAGTTCTACGCCGAAGAAGTCCTCGCCAAGCATGACGAGGAATATCAACCCGAAATCGAATATCAGGACGAGATCAACAGCTAGCCGACTTTGGGAAAAGGTGACGAGCGGCTCGGCAGATGTGGGGCAACCTCGCCGCTCGCCGTGCCTGCGTAAGCAGACTTGAATCTGTATGACAGCAGAAGGTTTGGTTTGTCACGGAGGTTAATGGTTAATCTGCGTCAAATTTTCACATTTAGCAAACAACACGTTAACATATGTTGGCAGGTTGCCGCCTATTCGGTTGCGACGACAACCTTCCCGCTCTTCATGACGAAGTCCACGTCTTCCAATTCCCGGATATTCTGCAGCGGATCGCCGTCCACGGCGATGATGTCCGCCGTTGCGCCTGGTGCGACCACACCGATTCGGCCTTCCAGGTCGAACAACTTCGCGTTGATCGTCGTCGCGCTCTGGATCGCCTGCATCGGGGTCTGGCCCCACTGGACCATGTAGGCGAACTGGCGGCCGTTCACGCCGTGGTCGTAGACCCCCGCATCGGAGCCGAACGCGATCGGCACACCTGCCTGCACCGCGGCCTGGAAGCGCTCGCGCTGCTTGCGGCCGACCTGGCGTTCCTTCTCCAAGCTTTCTTCGAGAATGCCCGCCGCCGCGCCTTCGGACAGGATGTAGTCCGACACGTAGACGTCCATGGACAGCACCGTGCCATTCTCCAGCGCCAGGCGGATGCCCTCATCCGTGATGAGGGAGGAGTGCTCGACCGAATCGACCCCGGCCTTGATGGCGGTTTCGATGCCCCGGCTGCCATGTGCGTGGACGGCGACTTTCATGCCTAGCTGGTGCGCCTCGTCGACGATGGCCTGCATCTCGTCGAAGGTAAATTGCTGCGCGCCGATGGACGTGCCCTTGGAAAGCACGCCGCCCGTGCCGCAGAACTTGATGACTTCCGCGCCGTATTTCTTGTTCTCGCGGACCTTGGCGCGCACCGCCCAGTGTCCGTCCGCCACGCCGCCCGCGACTCGTTTGTACTCGAACGGCAGCAGGTTGCTGTCGCAGTGGCCGCCCGTAATGCCGATGGACCGACCCGCCGGGATGACGCGCGGGCCGACCACGTCGCCCTCCGTGATCGCATCGCGCAGCGCAACGTCCGCGTCACGCTCGTCGGCGTCCCCCCGCTGTCGGG
>CAYULR010000269.1:0-3874 GCA_964445685.1 uncultured Algimonas sp. | reverse complement strand
GCTGGAACGTTTCAGCGGCCGTGCGGTGGACGTCCGCGCGGCGTAAGGACCGACCTGCATCCAACAAGAAAGTCCGCCGGAAGGCGGGCTTTTGTCGTTTCGGAACTGGGACCTTCCCGCCTTGGCGCTGTGGTCCCGCCCCGGCCATCCGACTGGGCTATGTGCACTCCGCTTTGCTCGTGACGTTGCCCTTTGTGTAGTACTTGCAGTAGCTGGGCCGCCAGTTCGACCAGTAGGCCTGTCCGGCTTTTGCGAAGTCGTCCCAGCTGGGCGATTGCGTGCGATTGAGCTCTTCTTCGGCCCGTCTTTCGCGCTCGGCTGCGGCTTGGCGCAAGCGTTCGTTGCGCTCCGCCCGTCTTTGCGCGATCGCGTCCACGTCCTGAACATACTGGCAAGCGCTCTGCTCGCCCAGCAAGCAGGCCTTGCTGTAGAGCGAGGCGGTTTGACCTGCCTGGTAGGATTCGCCGTTGATTTCCGTGTTCCAGGAGGCGGCGTAGAGGCACCCTCTCGCATTGCCCTTGTCGCAGGCCGTCTTCGCTTCTCCGATCACAAGGGGATGCATCTCGTAGTCATATTCCGCGGCAAGCAGCTCGAACAGCACACCGCAATTATGTCCCGACGGATATTTCTCGCACAGCAGCGTCCCGAATTTCCGGGCGCGCTCCATCTGACCCGTTTCGCGCCAGATGTTCGCCGCCTCCCCGCACGCGTCCTCCGATCCGACGACGCAGGCATGTTCCGCGAGCAGTCCGGCTTTTTCCGTATCTCGGTCGATCCCCCATGCACCCTCGTAGAAGGCATGGATGGCCCGGCTGCAATTCTCCAGGTTCTCCATGGCGCAGCCCGTGGTCAGGGCTTTCACACGGTAGTCCTGGTTCGGATTGTAGCGCGAGTATTCGGCGTCCATATAGAAGGCGGCGGAGCAGGCCCACGCCCGGAGGGTTTCCGTCACATGTTCGACGCCCTTGCCGTGCTGGCAGGCGAGGAAGAACCCCTCCTGCGCGACCGCTCCGTTCGCTTCCGTGCCCGCCAGGAGGCTCTCCGGTGCATGCAACTCGCCCTGCAACAGGCAGAGATGAGCATCCTTCGCCGCGCATCCCATGACGGCGTAGCGTTGCGCCGACAGGCCATCGAAAACGGCGCTGGAGGGCGATTGTGTCATTGCAATCGCGGCCGCGCAGTATTTGTGACGGCCGTTTTCACAGCCCGCCGCGTAGATATCCAGTTCCCGCTTGGCGTCCTTCAGGTCGTCCTTGGCAAGGCTCGCCGCCACTTCGCAGGACTGCGTATGGCCTTGACGGCACAGGGCATTGAACTTGTCATACGCCGCAACCGCGTCGGGACGGGTGACCTGCTGGCCGGACGAGATCAGCGACTGCGCGGCCTCGTAGCACCCCCGCTTGTCGAGACCTCCGCACGCATCCTGTGCAAAAACAGTGGATGCGGAAAAGCTTAGCGCCAGAGCCATAGAGAGCCGTGCGATGGCTTTGGCGAAGCGTCTGCGCGACTGGAATAACACGGCGCCCCCCCCTAGTCGATCATGGACCGTGCATTGTCTTCCGTCAGGACGGGATTTTCCTTCAGCCACGCCACGCTTTTACACAAAAACGCATCTTCCAGATCGCATCCGGCCTGCGCGAAATATTCGGCCTTGGCCCGGTTGTAGTTCGGTTTGGACGGATAGGAGGTCAACATGTAGCCGGCTCCGCAGAACTTGAAATTTCCGGCCTTGCACCCGGTTTCGTAGGTCGCGATTTCCAGATCCTTGTCGTTCAGGTGGTCCCTGGCCATGACGACCGCGTTTGTGCAGCCCTCGATGTTGCCTCTCTCGCAGACATATTGAAAGCGGTCGTAGGATCCACGAGCCGAGTGTTCAGCCCCCACATAGGTCTGTCCGTCCACCCAGGAGTCCAGCAAACTCACCCCTTCACGCAAGAGCATTTCGTCGGAAGTTTTCGTCCAGTTGAAGAGCGACTGCATCGACTTTGGTTTCACAGTTGGCTCGGGTTCCCCCTTGAGCTCACCGCACCAGTCTGGAGCTGCCTCAATCTTCGGATCGTAGCCGTCATTGACTTTTCTTTCGAGGTTCAGCGCAAATTCGATCGCCTCCTGCGGGACTTCCGGGCTGTTCTTGTCACTGATCATGTCGAAAATGACGCTGTAGCATTCCTTCTCGTTCATTTCGGTGTCCGATGCGTATGCCGAGCTGGAAAGCCCGGACACTGCGAGAGCTGTCAGGGCCAAGCCCAAGGACCCCAGTGCGGAGACTTTCGTCCGGCCGAAGCGTTTCGTCGTCTTCATGTCTTCTCCATGTCTTTGGCGAACCCAGTCCAAAGTGTCGCGGATGGCCCGGCCTGGCAAACGCACCGGTCACAAACATCACTAACTAGAATTGAGTCTGAGTCAAAAAGCTGAGGTCCACTTGGGTCCGTCGCGCAGAATTTTGGCGACAAGGCGTAAGCCACGCGCGTACCGGAAACCCCTTTTCGCGGCGCACGCGCACATGCTGCGCCCGCCTTCGCCCACGCACAAAAAAAGCGGCACCTGAGTGCCGCTTTTCAAATCAGGTCTGGAAAGACTGGCTTAGTAGCCCGCCTTCTCCAGTTCCGCTTCCAGTTCCGGCAGCGCCTTGAACAGGTCGGCGACGAGGCCGTAGTCCGCGACCTGGAAGATCGGGGCTTCTTCGTCCTTGTTGATGGCGGCGATGACTTTGGAGTCCTTCATGCCGGCCAGGTGCTGGATCGCGCCGGAGATGCCGACGGCGATGTAGAGTTCCGGCGCGACGGCCTTGCCCGTCTGGCCGACCTGGTAGTCGTTGGGGACGAAGCCCGCATCGACGGCCGCGCGGGACGCGCCCACGGCGGCGCCGAGCTTGTCGGCGATGGAATCGATCAGGGCGAAGTTCTCGCCGGAGCCCATGCCGCGACCGCCGGAGATGACGATCTTCGCGCCCGTCAGTTCGGGACGGTCGGACTTGGTCAGTTCCTCGGAGACGAACTCGGAGCCCGTGTCACCGATGTCGGCATCCTTGCTCTCGACCGAGGCCGAGCCGCCTTCGCCTGCGGCCGGGAAGGCCGTGGTGCGGACGGTGACGACCTTTTTGGGGTCGTTGGATTTGACGTAGGCGACCGCGTTGCCCGCATAGATCGGGCGTTCGAACGCGCCGTCCTCGATGCCCGTGATCGAGCTGATCTGCTGCGTGTCGAGCTTGGCGGCGACGCGCGGCATGTAGGCTTTGTGCGTGGTCGTGTCGGGCGCCATCACCGTGTCGTAGCCGTCCATGAGCGCCACGATCGTGGCTTCCATGGCTTCGGGCATCTGACGCTCCAGCAGGTCATGCTCGACATTGATGACGGCGCGCACGCCGTCGATGGCTTTCGCCGCGTCGGCGGCGGCGGATGCGCCCTTGCCCGCGACGAGGACATCCACGTCCCCGCCCAGCATCTTGGCCGCCGAGACGGCCTTGGAGGTGGCGTCGGCGAGCGACGCGTTATTGTGTTCTGCAACAACCAGAGTAGCCATCTTAGAGGACCCCCGCTTCGTTCTTGAGTTTATCGACCAGCGTCGCGACGTCCTCCACCTTGATCCCGGCTTCGCGGGACTTGGGCTCGGTGACCTTCACGACGGTGAGGCGCGGCGCGGTGTCGACGCCGAAGTCCTCGGGCGTCTTGGCCTCGATGGGCTTGCGCTTGGCCTTCATGATGTTGGGCAGCGACGCGTAGCGCGGCTCGTTCAGGCGCAGGTCGGTCGTGACCACGGCGGGCAGCGTCAGGTTCACGGTCTGCAGACCGCCGTCGATCTCGCGCTTGACCTCGATCTTGCCGTCACCTGGCGTGACCGTGTTGGCGTACTGGCCGATGGGCCAGTCCAGAAG
>CAYULR010000268.1:0-3879 GCA_964445685.1 uncultured Algimonas sp. | reverse complement strand
GGCGCGAGGTGTTCCGTGTCGAAGTCCTGCGGCGTTGCGGTCGTCATGTCCGGGTGGATGGCGCGAGCGCGCTCATCCCCACGGACTTCGCACCCCAGCCCCGTCAGTGTCGCGACCAGATCGGGTATGAAACGCTCGGCAAGGCCTGCATCGACCAAGGCGGTCTCGGTCGCGCCGCACACGCCCGTGCGGCGCATTTTGGCGTTGGCGATCAGATCCAGCGCCATCTTCGGCTCGGCATCCTCATGGACGTAGGTGTGGTTCAACCCGTCCAGATGGGCGAGCACGGGGACACGGGCTTCGCGCTGTACACGCTCCACTAAGCCCTTGCCGCCGCGCGGAATGATCAGGTCGACG
The DNA here is from genome assembly GCA_964445685.1 of uncultured Algimonas sp. Classification (GTDB taxonomy): domain Bacteria; phylum Pseudomonadota; class Alphaproteobacteria; order Caulobacterales; family Maricaulaceae; genus Litorimonas. The sequence continues at coordinate 3,522 of CAYULR010000268.1, read as the reverse complement.
GTGGCGTCCAGCCCCGACAGCAAATGTCCGACGGCGTCGCGGTCCTGCGTCATGACCAGCTGGACGGCGTCTTCCGGCAGGCCGTCTTCCGCCAGCACCTTGCGCAGCACGGCGGAGATGGCCCGGTTGGACTCGACCGCTTCCGACCCGCCGCGCAGAATAACGGCATTGCCGGATTTCAGGCAGAGCGCGGCAGCATCCGCTGTGACGTTCGGGCGGCTCTCGTAGATCATCCCGATAACACCAATGGGGACGCTGACTTTGGCGAAGCGCAGACCGTTGGGGCGGGACCACTGGTCCTGTACCGCGCCGATAACCGTCTGCTGCGCGGCGATCTCTTCCAGGCTGCCCGCAATGGCGTCGATGCGCGTCGCGTCCAACACGAGCCGGTCGATCATGGCCGCGCCGAGCTTACGCTCCGTCGCTGCGCCGACATCGCGTGCATTGGCTTTGATGATGCCCGGAGCCGCATCACGCAGGGCGGCGGCCATGTTGCGGAGTGTCAGGTCGATGGAGGCGGGCGATGTGGCGGCCAGATCGGTTGCCGCGCGGCGGGCCTTCCGCCCCATATCCATCATCGTGTCGGCGAGGGTTGTCATAGCATTACCAGATTGTCGCGGTGGACCACCACAGGCCCGAAGGGGTGCGTGATTTCATCGGAACTCAACCCGCAGATCGGGGCGAGGTGGTGGCTGTCATAAGCCGACAGGCCGTGCGCGACGACGCGGCCGTCATGATCGACGATGCTGACCGTATCGCCCTTGTGGAACTGGCCGGACACGCTGACGAGACCCGCGGCGAGAAGGCTCTTGCCCTCTTTTAGCGCGGACTGCGCGCCTGCGTCGATCGTAAACTGCCCGCTGGGGGCGAGGCTGCCCATGATCCATTGCGCGCGCGCATTGATGGGGTCGGCCTGGGATTTGAACAGTGTGTGCGTCGCGCCCTGGTCGAGCAGGCCGAGCGCATTGTCAGGGCGGCCATCCACGATGATCATGTCGCAACCGCTCTCCACGCAAATCTTCGCGGCCAGCAGCTTCGTCGCCATGCCACCGGACCCGACGCCGCTTTCTTCGTTCGCCGTGCCGCCCATGGCGAGAATGTCGTCGGTCAGTTCGTCCACCACAGGCAGATGCGCGGCATTCGGATTGCGGCGCGGATCGGCCGTGTAGAGCCCGTCCACGTCGGAGAGCAGGATCAGCAAGTCCGCATCGATCATCTGCGCCGTCCGCGCGCCCAGCCGGTCATTGTCGCCGTAGCGGATTTCCGCCGTGGCGACCGTGTCGTTCTCATTGATGACCATGACGATGCCCGCATCCAGCAGTGTGACCAGCGCGGCCCGGGCATTCAGCCAGCGGCGGCGGTCTTCCGTATCGCCCAACGTCAGCAGAGCCTGGGCCGAGCGGAGCCCGAACGCGCCGAGCGCATCGTCATAAGCCCGCGTCAGATGCGATTGCCCGGCAGAGGCGCAAGCCTGTTTCTGGGCGAGGTTGAGTTCGCCCCGCTCGAGACCCAGAATGGGGCAGCCCAAAGCCACCGCGCCGGAGGAGACGATAACCACGTCTGTCCCGTTCGCCATCAGATCGGCAATGTCGCTGCAAAGCCGCGTCAGCCAGGCCCGGCGCAGTGCCCCGTCTTCGACGAGCAGCGCGGAGCCGACCTTGACGACGATCCGCTTATACCCCTGCAGAACACTCATGCAGGAGACCAGGGATCATCCGTTTTTTCGGGCGTGCGTTCGCCCGCGCGGCGTGTCTCCACATGCTGGTAAACGGTTGAGAGGAGGGGCTTCAGGCCCTGCCGCGCCACGGACGAGACCATGAACACCGTCTTGCCACACTCGGCTTCGAGCTCGGCCTTCGCGGCGTCCAGCGTGTCAGGATCGAGGACTTCGACCTTTGTCAGCGCCACGATCTCCGGCTTGTCGGTCAGACCCTCGCCATAGGCATCCAGTTCACCCCGGATGACGCGGTAGTCGTTGGCCGGGTCTTCGCCTGTCGCGTCCACCAGGTGCAGCACGGCGGCGCAGCGTTCCACGTGACCGAGGAAGCGGTGGCCAAGGCCTGCGCCTTCCGCCGCGCCTTCGATCAGGCCGGGCAGGTCGGCCAGCACGAAGCGCTCACCAGGGCCGAGGTCCACCACGCCAAGATGAGGGTGAAGGGTCGTGAAGGGATAGTCCGCTTGCTTGGGCTTGGCGGCGGAAACGGCAGCCAGGAAGGTCGATTTGCCCGCATTGGGAAGCCCGACAAGGCCCGCATCCGCGATGACTTTCAGGCGGAGCCAGACCGTGCGTTCCTCGCCCGGCTCACCCGGATTGGCGTTGCGCGGTGCCTGGTTGGTCGAGGATTTGAACCGGGCATTGCCCCAGCCGCCATTACCGCCGCGCGCCAGCATGGCCCGCTGTCCGTCTTCCGTCAGGTCGACCAGGATCTCGTCCGTGTCCGCATCGATGACCTGCGTGCCGATCGGAACACGGATGGTGATGTCTTCGCCGGCCGCGCCGCTGCGGTCGCGGCCCATGCCGTGCCCGCCCGTGCCCGCCTTGACGTGCTGGCGGTAACGGTAGTCGATCAGCGTGTTCAGATCTTGCGTGGCTTCGATATGGACGTGGCCGCCGCGGCCGCCATCGCCGCCGTTCGGGCCGCCATATTCGATGTACTTTTCACGCCGGAACGACACGCTGCCCGCCCCGCCATTGCCGGAGCGCACATAGATTTTCGCCTGGTCCAGAAATTTCATGTCGTGTCCTTATTCGCGTTCGTGCGCGACGACCACCCCGGTCAAAACCATTTTAAAATGCAAACGCGGTTTTGGATGTCGAGTTTGTTAGTGTTTTCAGCGGCTTGAAACGCATTTCGTCAATCCTGTGCGCCGCGTCCGAAACGCGCCTGTGTGTCTCTAACTCTGGTCCATGGCGCGAATGCTTCAGACCTCGCGTGGATAGGTTGAGGAAGGCCTGGGTCGTCCCGAGCGATGATCGCCGACCAACAGCGCTTCGGAGTATGAAATCCAGCTCCCAATGCGGACGGATGTCTATACTCACCTGTCGTCCGGAACGGTGCTCCCCGGTCGTGCCCTAAGCTTCGCTTTCCAAGTGAGCCCTGCCTTCGACCTTGCGAGTCGCCAGCGCCGCCCGTTCGAACGTCCAATTGTCCATGTGGGCCCGCCGCGCGAGGCTGTAGCCCTGGCAGGGTTCGGCGGCCTGGATGAAACCGGCCTTTCGCAAGACACGCGCGCTCGCCGGATTGTCAATGAAGACACAGGCCGTCAGCGCCGCGTCGGGTGCGTGGGACTGGATGTGATCGGTCAGGGCGGAGACGATCTCGCTGGCCAGGCCCCGGCCCCAATAGGGTTCTCCCAACCAGTAGCCGATGTCCCAACCGTCTTTAATCTTGTAGCCGCCGATCGCGCCCGCAAACGCCCCGTCCACCAGGATCGCCCAGTGGTAGGCCGTGCCGCAGGCCGCGCGGGCGAGAAAGATGTCGACCTTTCCCGCAACGGAAGGGGCATCGAACGGGAAGGGGA
>CAYULR010000267.1:0-3881 GCA_964445685.1 uncultured Algimonas sp. | reverse complement strand
GACTTGGCGGCTGCGACCGTCTGGTAGCGGTGGTACAGGTAGATCGGGACCAGCGCGGCGTTGAGGTCCGACTGGTTCCAACCTTGCGGTAGGTTGTTCGTGCCGAACCGTTCCAGCGCATAGTCCCGCACGGCCATGACGCCCCGAAGGGCTTCGACCGCGTCCTCGCCATTGTCCCAGACGCTGCCATCCGGGTGGCCCGTGCCGGGACCGCGCCCGTCCGCGTCCGCCACATAGGACAGGCCGCTGGCATAGGCCTCTTCCAGGATGGCGTCGCGCTCGGCGTCCGTGTGGTCGCCGTAGAGCCAGTTGGTCGTGACGATGTCCCACGGGCCGATGCCCACGCCGTACACGTTGGAGAGGTCCAGCTCTCCGTCGACCAGCCGCACATCCATGGCGGGGTAGTCCATCACGGTCGCATTGTTGTCCGAGCTGCCGGCGAAATTGTGCATGAAGCCGAGCGCGTGGCCGACTTCGTGGGCCGAGAGCTGGCGGATGCGCATCAGGGCGAGCTGCACCGGATCGTCCGCTTCGCCCGTGTCGGTCTTGTCCGCGCCGAGCAGGCCTTCGAAGATCATGCGGTCCTGGCGGACCCTGAGTGAGCCGAGGTTCACGTGCCCTTTGAGCATTTCGCCCGTGCGGGGGTCAGACACACCGCCGCCATAGGACCAGCCGCGCGTCTGGCGGTGGACCCATTGCACGACCGTGTAGCGCACATCCAGCGGGTGGATGTCTTCGGGCAGGATTTCCACGCGGTAGCCGTCCGGGTAGCCGGCGGCCGCGAACGCCTCCCCCCACCAGGCCGCGCCTTCGACCAGCGCGCTGCGGATCGGCTCCGGCGCGCCGCCGTCGATGTAGACGACAATGGGTTTGACCGTGTTGCCGGCCGCGTCCTTTTGCAGGCGGTAGCGGCGGGCGAAGCGCGTCTCGATGGGGGCGGACAGCGGGGCGCTGTAATTATAGTGGACCTGCTCGATGGCGGCGGCGCGCGGATCGCTCAGCAGCGGCTCGTACCTGTCGTCGGGCAGGCGCACGAAGCTGTGGTGCTGGATCAGCGTGGCGGTGCGACCGTTCGCGGCGGTCGTCTCCACCTCGCGGCCCGGATCGTTGGTTTCCAGTGTGAAGAAGACGTCGAATTCCGCATTGTCCGGGAAGCTGAACACATTGTCCGTGTCGATGATCGTGCGGTCTTTCTGCACCGTGTAGGACCCCTGCCCTGCATCTTTGAGATATTGCTGCAGCCCCAGAATGTCGGAGCGCAGGAAGTCCGTCATGTCGATGGTCGTGCCGTCGACGATGTCGAAACTGGCCAGGAATGACGGCGCGAAGCTCTCCGCCACGGCGCGGGTTTCCAGCGGATTGTCGGTGCTGGCGCGGTAGCGCAGGTTGGGCTGTTCCAGCACGACCGTGCCGCCGCGCTTGCGGAACACCACGACCTTGCCGCCGTCCCCCCAACCCCGGTCGAGGCCCACAGGGTTGGAGCCCAGCCCCGACGTCAGCCGCGCCGTGTGGATGGCCTCGAGCATGACGCCGTCGGCGCCGGGCTCGGGCAGGGTCGCGAGGACCTTGCCGGAGGAGGCGTCGACGTGAAGGCTCAGAAAGCCGTCGCGCGCTTCGGTTCCCGCGAGAGGGTCGGACGCGGTGGACGCGGGCTGGCAGGCGGCGAAGAGAAGGACGGAAAGGATGAGGAGTATGTGGCGCATGGGAGGGTCATGCCGGACGAAGGAAAAGAACGGAAGTGTCGTCTTTTACTTTCGCTCATCCCCGCACCCAATCGAGTTCAGGGTAAACTGCGGCGGGGATCCAGCATATCTGCAAGCGCAAAGCGCTTTCCACAATGTCGGGCCTGGATTCCCGCCTTCGCGGGAATGAGCGAAGAATTATATTGAAGGCTCTTCCCGCAAACGCCATCTCCCCTCCCATGTCCGCTACCGACCCCCGCTGCCAGCTCTACCTCATCACGCCGCCATCCATACCGGACGTGGACGCCTTCCTGCCGACCCTCGAGTCCGCCCTCTCTGCCGCGCCCGTCGCCTGTCTCCAGATCCGCCTGAAAGATCTGGACGATTCAGCGCTCGTTCAGGCCGCATCGCCCATATGCGAGCTGGCTCAGCGGTTCGGAACAGTTGTCATCCTCAATGACCGGCCGGATCTGGTGGACGCGGTCGGCGCTGACGGGGTGCATGTCGGACAGGACGATATGGACTATTTGTCATCGCGCGACCTGCTGGGCGGGGATGCCATTATCGGCGTGACCTGCCACAATTCGAAACAGCTCGCCTTTGATGCGGCGGGCGCTGGTGCGGACTATGTGGCCTTTGGCGCGTTTTACGAGACGCCGACCAAGGACCCCAAAACCCGCGCAGAACTGGAGATTTTGACATGGTGGCAAAATGCCATGGAAACGCCGGTGGTCGCGATTGGCGGCATCACGCCGGACAATGCGAAAGCGGTCATCGAGGCGGGCGCGGACTTTATCGCGGTCTCTTCGGGCGTTTGGAATTACAAGGACGGCGCAGCGGAATCTGTGCGCTTGCTCTCCTCGCTCTGTGCGGAGCACAGTTAGCGCCCTCCCCGGCTTTCGCCAACGCGCCGACCACATCAGCCGTCCAGTCCCAAGCCGATTTCGAAATGGCCCTGACGGCCTATCAGGACGGCGAAATTGATCGTGCCCTGCGTTTCGGCAAAACGGCCGCTCGATCCGGCAGTCTGGATGCGGCCGTCCTAGTCGGACATATTCTGCGCAAGGGCGAAACCGGCACTGTCGATCTCATGGGCGCAAAACGCTTTTACGACATGGCGGCCGGACGGGGTCACCCGGACGCCCTCGTCGCCCTCGGCGAAATGGGCTTGAACGGCGAGGCCGGGCTGACCGATTTTGATGCTTATGCTTACTTCACGCGGGCCTCTGAGGCTGGCCGTACCGATGCGACTCGCGCACTGGCCGAGATGAACCGGACGGGCCGTGGGGTTTCCAAAAGTGTCGAAGGCGAACGCGAGATGCTACAACGCGCGGTCTCATCTTTCGACAAAGGGGCGACGAAGCGTCTGGCCGACACTTACTTGGAGACGGATCCGAAGCGGGCGCTCGAACTTTATATTCAAGCCGCAGAAGGCGGTGATGCGGACGCCGCCTATGCGGCCGGGATCATGTATGCCGAGACCTTCGAAATCCGTCCGGATGAGGAAAAGTCAGCCTATTGGCTGGCTCGCGCCGCCAAGGCCGGACACGCCGCCGCTCAAGCCGATTACGGCCTTCTCGTCTATCAAGGCGCTGGCGTGCCGCGCGACGATGCCAAAGCGGCTGACTGGTTCCGTCAATCCGCGGAAGGCGGCGATACGGAAGGCATGTTCCTCTATGCCTTCACCCTGGCCAAGGGCGAAGGCGTGGCGCAGGATTTCGGAGAGGCTTATTACTGGCTGCTGAAATCCGGCGAAAGCACGGTGGATGACTACCAGCAGGACCGCGCGACTTTGCGCGAACGGTTAGAGGCGAATGTGGATCCGAGCGTACTCGCCGCTGCACGAGCTAGGCTCTAATTCAGGTAGCTCTGCAACTTCATTGCCGCCGGGATCGCGTTCGTTCGGAGCTTCATGAGGATCGACATAACCTCAGGGTCGTCCTTGTCAGCCGCGGCGATCATGCCGGAGAAGCCGTCTAGTCGGTTGCTCCGGATCCACCGTTGCAGCGCCTTGTCTTGGCTCCAGATCGCCTGGTTCATCATGTTGGCCGCCTGCATGCGCACGAAATCATCCAGACCATCCGGGAGTGGGACGACGCCAGACCGGGCATTTTTGTCCGCATCGGAGCCACCCAGTATTTCCAGATGCGCGATCAGTGAGGCGGAGAAGCAGGGCTGGTAGGCCCGGACGGTTTGCAA
>CAYULR010000266.1:0-3881 GCA_964445685.1 uncultured Algimonas sp. | reverse complement strand
GTGACCGCAGAACCCCGTGCTCGCTTCGCTGCGCGCGCCGCCCTGCGGCCAGGGGAGGAGGTATTGGGCTAGCCTATCAGGTCGCGTGCGGCAGCCCGCGCCGCATCCGTCACCACATCCCCCGCCAGCATCCGCGCGATTTCTTCTTCCCGCTGCTCTTCCGATATCTGGTGGACATGCGTGTTGGTCGTATCGCCGTCCGAAGTCTTCTCGATGCGGAACTGGTGATCCGCTGCGGCGGCGACCTGCGGGCTGTGCGTCACGACGAAGACCTGCGACGTCTCCGACAGGCGCGCGAGTCGGCGGCCCACGGCTGTCGCGACGGCCCCGCCGACACCTTGGTCAACCTCGTCGAAGACCATGACGCTCTGCGTTTTGGCGGCGAGCGCGACTTTGATGGCGAGGGCGAAGCGGGCCATTTCGCCGCCGGACGCGATCTTGTCGAGCGGGCCGAGCGGCGTGCCGGGGTTGGTGGAGACGGTGAAGCGGACCTGGTCCGTGCCGAGTGCGGATTCCGGGGCGTCCGTGATGTCGGTCACGAAGCGGGCGCGTTCCATCTTCAGCGGCGGGAGCTCTCCGGCCACGGCGGCGTCCAGCTGCGCGGCAGCGGCTTTGCGCGCCTTGGTCAGCGCCACGGCCGCGCGGTCATAGCGACCCTTCGCCTGATCCCGGCGGCGCTGCGTATCGGCGATGTCGGCCTCGACCGTGTCTATGCCGTCCAGTTCCGTTGCGAAGTCCGCGCGTTTGGAGACGAGCGCATCAATGCCAACGCCGTATTTGCGCGCCGCCGCGCGCAGGCTGAACAGGCGCTCCTCCACCTGTTCCAGCTTGCCCGGCTCCACGTCGAAGGTCTCCGCAGCGTTGGCGACGGCTTCGCGGGCGTCGTTGGTTTCCAGAAGGGCGCGTTCCAGGCTCTCGGCGGCGGCAGTCAGGGCTTGGGCGGCCTTACTGTCGCCTTCGCCGAACTTGCCGCGCACGCGCTCGATGCCGGTCAGGGCGCGCGAGAGACGTTCCTCGAACTCGCCCCCCTCGCCCAGCGTGTCCTGGGCCGCCGTCAGCTCCGACAGGGCGCCCTCCGCGCCCTGGAGGAATTTGCGTTCTTCGGACAGGGTCTCGTCCTCGCCCGCGCGCGGGTCGAGACGGTCCAGCTCGGCGATGGCGGCTTCGAGGAACTCCCGGTCCTCGCCCGCCTTGTCCCGGCGCGCGATCAGAGCGTCCAGCGCGCGTTGCGTGTCGCGGCGGTCTTTGTCGGCATCGCGCACGGCGGAGAGTTCGTTGGCATAGTCCCCGAAATCGTCCAGCATACCGAGGTGCGTCATCGGGTCGAGCAGGCCGCGCCCGTCATGCTGCCCGTGCACTTCAAGCAAGAGAGAACCGATGCGCGCCAGCACTTTCACGCCCACGGGTTGGTCGTTCACATAGGCGCGCGAACGCCCATCGGCGGAGACCACCCGGCGCAGGCGAAGATCCTCGGATGCATCGCCGTCAAGGTCGTGCTCGCCCAGCAGGGCCCAGACTGCATGGTCGTCGGGGAGATCGAAACTGGCCGTCGTGGAGGCTTTGTCGGTGCCCGCACGCACGAGGCCACGGTCTGAGCGCGCACCCGCCGCCATGCCCAGCGCGTCGAGCAGGATGGATTTGCCCGCCCCCGTTTCGCCCGTCAGTGCGCTGAGCCCACGCGAAAACGCCAGATCGAGACTTTCGATCAGCACCACGTTCCGGACGGACAGTCCGCTCAGCATGACAAGAGCTCCTTGGCGTTCGACCGCCGACGGCGGAAAGCGACGGCGAGCCGCCTAGAACAGACGGTCGCGCAGCCGCTCGAAATAACCGCGTTCGCGCGGTTTGGAAACTTCATCGTCCAGATCGACCCCATATTCGGCCAGAAGCTCATAGGAGTCCTCGTACCATTCGCTGGACGGGTAGTTGTAGCCGAGAACGGAGCCGACCTTACGCGCCTCGGGAATGATTCCCAGCGTCACATAGGCTTCGACCATGCGGTGCATGGCTTCCTCGACCTGGGAGGTCGTGTCGAAGTCGCGCACCACGTTCTTGAAACGGATGATCGCGGCGAGCGGCTGGTTCTGCTTCAGGTAGAAGCGTCCCACGGACATTTCCTTGCCCGCCAGGTGGTCACGCGTGAGTTCAAGCTTCAGGCGCGAGTCGCGCGCATAGTCGGACTCCGGGAAGCGGCGGATGACCTGCTGCAGCGCGTTGGACGCGTTGACGGTCGTTTCCTGGTCCCGGCCCACATCATAGATCTGGTCGTAATAGTTTATGCCGATCAGGTAATAGGCGTAGGGCGTGGACTCAGACCCCGGGTGCAGGCCGATATAGCGCTGCGCCGTGGTGATGCTGTCCTCGTGGTCGGCCGCGCGGTAGGAGGCGTAGGAGCTCATGAGGAGCGAACGTCGAGCCCATTCTGAGAACGGATGCTGGCGCTCCACCTCTTCGAAGAGGAGCTTGGCTTCGGCCCAGCGGCCGCGCTCCAGCTGCTCAATGGCCTGCGTGTAGATCAGTTCCGCCGGGCGCTCGATGTAGGCGAGACGCTCCTTGCGGTCGCCGCCAATGCCGAGCGTGCTGCATCCGGTGAGGATGATCGCCGCCGACAGCGCAACCGCTCGTCTGACAAAGGTGGTGGTCATGAGTATCCCAAAGGCCCGTAAAGTATCGGGAGGCTCATAGACTCCACCACGGGCGCGTCAAAGTGAGAATCTCTTAAGCCGGGACCGCAATCGCAGGAACGTCGGGTCCGCCGTCGCGGCTGCCCGTCATGGCGACCAGCGCGCGAGCCCCTGGCAGGCTCGCATACTCCCAGCAGTCGCGGCAGGCGAACAACTTGCTGAGCAGGTCGTGGTTCAGCCCGTGGCCGGACTTCACGGTGGTGACGCGGGCCAGCATCGGGCCGCCCAGATACATGTCGCCCATCAGGTCCAGCGCCTTGTGACGCACGAATTCATCGTCGAAACGCAGGCCTTCCGGGTTCACCACGTCCGCCCCGTCGACCAGCACCGCATTGTCGAGCGAGCCGCCCTTGGACAGGCCCGCCTCCTGCAGCGCCGCGACTTCGTGCTTGCGCGCGAAGGTACGGGCGGAAGCCAGGCGGTCGCGGAAAGCCCGGACGTTCGGCGCCATGCACAGGCGCTGATGGCCGATGGCTTCGTCGGCGAAGTCGATGGTCACGTCGAGTTCGAACCGGTCGCACGGCTCGATGCGCGCGAAGAGATCGCCGGAGCGCACTTCGACGGGCTTCAACACGCGGACATAGCGGCGGACGGCGGCCTGGCGCTCCAGCCCGACCTGTTCGATCAGCTTCAGGAACGGCTCGGCGGATCCGTCCAGCGCCGGAAGCTCAGGCCCGTCCAGATCGATGACGAGATTGTCCACGCCCGCGGCGCACAGCGCGGCGAGCAAATGTTCGATCGTGGATGCGCTGACACCGGCGGCGTTGGAGATGGTCGTGCAGTTGCGCACGTCGGTGACCGATTCGGGCCGCACGGGAATGAGGTTGTAGCGGTCGTTCACGTCGCTGCGGCGGAAGACCAGGCCCGTATCGATGGGCGCGGGGTGCAGGACAAGCCGCGTGTCACGGCCCCCGTGCAGGGAAATCCCCCGGCACATGGCGGGCGCGCGAAGCGTGGACTGTCGGCGGATGTTCGGCATCTTACCCGTCACAACTACGGTTAACGAGATTGGTTCTCAAGAAACGGTCCATGACGCAATGTTACGCGAGTTTATCCGAGACTAAATCGTAACATGAAAAAAGGCGCGCCCCGAAGGACGCGCCCGGATATTCGCAATGGCTGGAGGCGCTTAGCCGTTCTGGCGGCGCAGGAAGCTCGGGATTTCCAGCTCGTCTTCCATGTCGTCCCCGAACAGGT
>CAYULR010000265.1:606-3883 GCA_964445685.1 uncultured Algimonas sp. | reverse complement strand
CTTCAACCGCGGCCGTGCCGCCGCCCTGTCCATGATCCCCACCAGCACGGGCGCGGCCAAGGCCATCGGCCTGGTCATGCCGGACCTGGACGGCAAGCTGGACGGCAAGGCGATCCGCGTGCCGACGCCCAACGTGTCCTGCGTGGACCTGGTCGTAAACACGCGGGACGCCGTTTCCGTCGAAGCCGTCAATGCCGCCTTCCGCGCCGCTGCAAAGGACATGCCCGGCGTGCTGCAGGTCGTGGACGACCTGACCGTGTCGAGCGACTTCAATCACGATCCGCACTCCACGTCGGTTCTGATGTCCGAGACCATGGTCCCGGCGGAGCGCATGGTTCGCGTGCTGTCATGGTACGACAATGAGTGGGGCTTCTCCAACCGGATGCTGGACACGGCTGCCGTCATGGCGAAATATCTCTAGGTGACGGTTTACCGGAAAGAGACGACAGAAGAGCTCCGCATACGGCTGGGCGAGCAACTGCGCGGACACGCGGAAGGTCTCGCCTCCGACCCGCAATCCAATTCCGTCAAACGCCTCGCCTACGATCTGTCGCGCGAGGTCGAAGACCGCACGCTGGCTTTCCGCGATATCGAAGCGCTGGTGAAGACGCTGTCGGACGAAGCGGCCGTCGCGCGCGCCAGACGCCTGCGCACCCGCTCCGGACTGGACCGCATCGATGCGCTCCGCGCCTCCGTTCAAGCCACGGCCAAGGCGAAAGCCGCGCAAGGCTGGGAGGCCTTCAAGCGCTGGGCGGAAACACCCGCGCTCGGCATCGTCCTGACGGCGCACCCGACATTTTCCCTGTCGCGAGACATCCGCGACGTGCTGGGCGGCATCGCTTCCAGCACCGACACGCCCGACAGCGCGGTCGAGGCCTTGAAGACCCACGCCTACCTGCCCAAGCGCGCGCCGACGCTGCTGGAAGAACATGAAGACACGCAAGGCGCGCTGGTGCGCATCCAGACCGCGCTGGACGGGCTGAACCGCATCGTGCTGGACGCGGCGCGCGAGGCCTTTCCGCAGCAATGGAGCGCGCTGACCCCTCACCTCGCCGACGCCTACAGCTGGGTCGGCTACGACATCGATGGCCGCACGGACATCAGCTGGGGCGATGCGTTGCGGCTTCGCCTGCAGGAAAAGCGGGACATGATCGCGCGCTACCTGGCGGAGGCCGAGCGCCTCACGGCGGCGGGCGCGGCGCTGGCCCCCATGGCGGAGCGGCTGCAGGATGCGCTGCAATCCGCCAAGCGCGACCTAACCCTGTTCGAGACCGATCTGGACGAACCGGAAAACCTGGTCGCAGCGGCGAACAATCTGACCCGGCGATCCGACCGGCGCCTCCTGACGACGCAGCCGCTCACGGAAGCGATTGACGCCGCCGTTGCCAAGCTGGACGACCCGGCTCTCTCGACGGACCTGCTGATCCTGAAAGCGCGGATGAGCGCCTTCGGCCTCGGCACGGCGCGCATCCATTTCCGCGTCAATGCACGCCATATCACGGCGGCCATGCGCGCGGCCTTTGGCTTGACCGATGCGACAACGGACAACCGGACCCTGATGGCGCGCGCAACGGAGCGCGTGCAGGCGACCGAGGCGAAGCCCATCAACTTCGCCAGCCTCGCGCTAGAACGCTCCACCGCGCACGAAAAGGCGATCCTCGCCGCGCAGATCCACAAATATATCGACAGCGACACGCCCATCCGCCTGCTGGTCGCGGAGACGGAAGATGCGCTCGTCCCGCTCGGTGCGCTCTACCTCGCCAAGCTCTACGGGCTGGAGGACCATCTCGACATCTCGCCTTTGTTCGAGACGTCCGACGCGCTCAACAAGGGCGGGCGAATCATCGGCAAGATGCTCGAGAACCCGGCCTACCGCGACTATGTGCAAGGGCGCGGCCTGCTCGCCATACAAACCGGATTTTCCGACGCGGGCCGTTTCATGGGCCAGATCCCGGCGACGCTCGCCATCGAGCGCGTGCAGAGCCAGTTCGCGCGCGAACTCGCCAAGGCGGACCTGCCCGGCGTCGCGGCGCTGGTCTTCAACACGCACGGCGAGGGGCTGGGGCGCGGCGGCCATCCCGGCACTGTCGGCGAGCGCGTCGACTACGCCATGAGCCCCTACGCAGTCGCGCAGTTCGAAACGCGCGGCCTGGACCTGCGCCACGAGACGAGCTTCCAGGGCGGGGACGGATTCCTGTGGTTCCAGACGCAAGCCCTTGCGGACGCGACAGTGCTGAGCCTGTTCGAAGCGCGCTTTGCGGACCGCAGCGAGGCGGAAGCCGATCCGTTCTACACGGAGCGCGACTTCTCCTGGGACCTCTACAGGACATTGCAGAACGCGCAGGAGCGCCTCTACGCCGATCCGGACTATGTCGCGCTGCTGGGCGGGTTCGGGCAGAACCTGCTGATCCCCACGGGCAGCCGCGCGGCCAAGCGCACCAAAGGCGCGGGCGGCGACACGTTCGACCCGCGGCAACTGCGCGCCATTCCGCACAATGCCATCCTCCAACAGTTCGGAAGCCCCGCCAATTTGTTCCACGGCGTGGGACGCGCGGCCTCCATCGACCCGGAACGCTTCGATGCGCTGCTGCAGAAATCGGCCCGCGCGCGCAGCATTTTCCAGATGGTGCAGACCACGATGGGCCGCACCAACCTGTCCATCCTGACGGGCTATGGCCGCCTGTTCGATCCCGGCTTCTGGGTCAGCCGCGCCCTGTCGGGCGAGGAGCCAAGACTGGCGGAGCGGTGCCGCGTCATCGCCGACACGCTGATGACCAGCCCCTGGCGCTCGCAGATCATGGATCTGTCCAACCGCTTGCGCCTCGACATTCTGGACATGGGCGGACGGTTCGAAGCGGACGCGGAGAGCGACGTGCTGGTTCTGCTCCACGCGCTGCGCCTCGCCGTGGTCATGAAGATGATGATCATCGCGACAGAGCTTCCCGTCGTGTCCGATTCCGAGACCTCGCGCCTGTCCGTGCTGCAGAAGATCCAGACGTTGCAGATCGACCGCATCCTCGCCGACCTGCGCACGCGCTATCCCGAACACGCGCCCGCGCTCGACTGGACGCAAGCGCTGACGGAGCAGACGGACGACACGGCGCAGGGCAGCGGCTTCCGCCACATCTCCGACGATATCGTCAAGCCGCTGTCGCGCGCCCGCGACCTTGTCCGGCAGATCACGGTCGCCGTCACGCACCATTACGACGCGTTCGGCTAGTAGATCAGCCGTAACTCGTCCTGCATCTGCTGTCGCACGACGCCGATCAATTTAGGC
>CAYULR010000265.1:0-596 GCA_964445685.1 uncultured Algimonas sp. | reverse complement strand
ACTTCGCACTCGGCCTGCTGGACCGAATCGGCGTGCTCGTCTTCGCCGTGTCGGGCGGCGTGGTGGCGGTGCGGGCCAAGATGGACCCGTTGGGTGTTCTGGTCCTGTCCTTCCTGCCCGCGCTGGGCGGCGGCACGCTGCGCGACCTGATCCTGGACGTGCCGATCTTCTGGCTGAGCGACACGACGGCGCTAACCCTCGTTCTGGTCGGCGCGGTGCTGGCTTGGCTGTTCACGTCGAAGCTGGAAGGGTTTAAGCCGATCCGCTGGGCCGACGCGGTGGGCCTCGCCCTGTTCGCCGTGGCGGGCGCGGCCAAGGCGATCGACCTCGGCCATTCGGTCACGATCGCGGTCATCATGGGAGGCGTGACGGCCTCGGCCGGGGGACTGCTGCGCGACATCGTGGCGAACCGCGAACCGCTTTTGCTGAAACAGGACATCTACGCCACGGCGGCGCTGCTCGGCGGGTTGGGTTACGCTCTGAGTTTCCGCGCAGGATTGTCGTTCGAAGTCTCGACCGCCGTGGGGTTCAGCCTCGCGCTCGCGCTGCGGGGCTGCGCCATCCGCTTCGGCTGGTCGTTGCCGACGGCCAAGGAC
>CAYULR010000264.1:0-3886 GCA_964445685.1 uncultured Algimonas sp. | reverse complement strand
TTGCTGCGCCAGTCCGATGGCGGGCGCATTGCGCGCGGCCGCACGCGCGGCGTGGCGACCTACTCCGCCGATCTCGATCCGTACCGCCTGCAATCCACATCTGATCAGGCCACGCAGCGCGCGGCCCGCGACGTGGCCGACCGCCTGCTCCGCGAGGTGACGCTGGAACTGGACGGCGTGAGCCCGAAAGCGCCTTGAGGCCGGCACCATGAAGATTACGGGTGCGCGGCAGGCGCGCTTCCTCTCCCAGCCGCCGCACGACCTGGTCGGCGCGCTGCTCTTCGGTCCGGACCGGGGTCTTGTTAAAGCGCGCGCGGCGGACCTGATCAAGACGCTGGCTCCCGACATCGACCCGGCCTTCGGCGCGACCGTGCTGACGGCGGACGACCTGACAACGGATCCGGCGCGGCTAATGGACGAAATGTGCGCGATGAGCCTGCTGGGCGGCACGCGCCTGGTGCGGCTGCGCCTGGACCATGAGCGCAGCGGCGCGGCCATTTCCAAGATCCTGAAGCAGATCGACGCCGACCCGTCGCGCGTGGAGGCCAAGCTGGTCATCGAGGCGGGCGACCTGTCCACCCGGTCCGCCATCCGCAAGGCGGCCGAAGCGTCCAAACATATTGGCGCGGTGGGCTGCTACCCGATGGGGGCGCGCGACCGCCGCCGCCAGATTGAGGACCGCCTGAAAGATATCGGCATCGGCATCACGCCGGACGCGCTCGATCTCTGGATTCCTCTGCTGGAGGGCGACCATGCCCTGGCGGAAGGCGAGATCGAGAAGATGGCCCTGTTCAAGGGTTATGGCCGCGAGCCGGGCGCGAGCGTGACGCCCGAAGACGTGCGCGCCGTGGCCGCTGGCGCGCAGGCTTCCGCCATCGACCCCATCATCCAGGACGCGCTCGCGGGCCGCATCGACAGTCTCGATGCGCGGTTCCGGCGGGCCGTGGAAGCCAAGATCAGCCCTATCGCCATCCATTTCGCCCTGCAGCGCCATATCCTGCGCCTGTGCGAGGCGGCGTCTCGCATGGAGAGCGGCGACAGCGCCCAAGCGGCGACGCGGTCGCTGCGTCCGCCCGTCTTCCGGATGCAGGAAGATAGTTTCGTCGCGACGCTCAACCAGTGGGCAAGAGGGGGGAACGCCCGCGCCCTGCGCTCCGCCCTGGCGCAATGCCAGACGGTGGAACGCCAGCTCAAAAGCACCCAGGCGCCCGTCGAGGCCCTGACACAGCAACTTCTTTTCGGGCTGGCCCGCTTCGCCGCCCGCCGCCGCGCGGCCTGACCACTCACCACCGGGGACACATGATGGACGTTGTTCTGAACTATTGGGAACTCGCCAAGGAGCAGTTTCCTTTCCTGCTGACGCTGGGGGGGAACATCCTCGCGGCGCTGCTGATCTTCCTGGTCGGACTGTTTGTGGGGCGCAGAGTGTCCAGCCGGTTGCGCAAGTCGCGCTTCGGCGGCTCGCATCTGGACGCGACCTTACGGCCCGTGCTCGCCAGCCTGGTCTTCTACGTCATTCTGGCGCTCACCCTCTACGCCGTCCTGATCAAGCTGGGCGTTCCGGCCACGGCGCTGGTCGCTGTGTTCGGCGCGGCGGGCCTGGCCATCGGCCTGGCGCTGAAGGACACGCTGTCTAACATCGCTTCGGGCGTGATGCTGCTTATCCTGCGGCCGCTCAAGGTCGGAGATTTCGTCGATATCGGACAGAGCACGCTGGGATCGGTCGAGGAGATCGGTCTGTTCACCACGACGATCCGCAACGTGGAGAATGTCGCCGTCTACCTCCCCAACAGCCTGGTTTGGGGAAACCGGGTGCAGAACTTCGGACGCCACACCAACCGCAAGGCGATCGTGGAAATCGGCGTGGGCTACGACACGAACCTGGACGAGGCGCGGACGCTATTGCTGGAAACGCTGGGCAAGCAGGACGGTCTCGTTCCCTTCCTGGAGGATGGGAGCGGAGCGGCAAGCGCGCCGGAAGTCTACGTGATGGGTTTCGGCGACAGCGCCATCAACCTGTCCTGCCGCTGCTGGCTGCCGGGTGACAACTGGCTGATGCGCGTCACCACGCTGCGCATGGACATCAAGCGCGCGCTGGACGGCGCAGGCATCGAAATCCCCTTCCCGCAGCGCGTCGTGCATCTGCGCCAGGAGAGCGAACACTAAGGCTGAGACTGAGTCTGGGGCTGGGGCTGGGGCTGGATCACCCAGAGCTCATGCAGCTCGACCACGTCGGCGGAATAGTCGGGCTGCCCGTCGCCGTCCAAGTCGGCGACACCGTTGCTCGTCGTCAGTATGCCCAGCGGCTCCCCTGCCTCTGACAGGACCGCCCCTCCCGACATGCCCGCCACGACGGGCTCTGCGGGTTGCGTCAGCTTGACGATCGAAACGGGGGCCACGCCGTCGCCGCCGCGTCTGTGGCCTGCCAGATGGACGACCCCGCGCGACAGGACCGGAACTTCGGAGCGGGCCGGGTATCCGATCAAGATGACCGCTTCGCCGTCGACCATCTTGCGCGGCCGCACCTCCAGCCGTCCATTGTAGACGGCCCCGTCAATGTAGTCCGGCGCGAGGGTGCCGTCTTCATGCGTCGCGCTGACGGAAGCATGGCAGTGCGCGGCGCTGACCACCGCCTTGCGGCGGCCTTCCGGGCGCCAGCTCGTGCAATAGGAATCAAACGCCCAGCTGCGCTCCACACCGAAACGTTCGGCCAGCGTTTCGGCTTCGCTCGGCGTGGGTCTGGCCCAGCTGAACACGAGCACGGCCAAGCCGAAAAGGACGAGGCCGAGCACGGCGGCGTGAATGCGAATCCATGAAAAGAGCGTGGAAAGTCTCATGCTCTTGCAGGTTAGGCGCTAACCCTTGCGGAGGCACGCCCGGAACGCAGCGCTTCCGTCCAGCCCGACAACGGTCGGGTAGCGTTGTGCCTGGCGGGTCACCAGGATGTCGAGCGCATCGGCCGCGCGGTCCAGCTGCGCGGGGTTCTTCTGCCACTGCGCGCCGATCACATAATGGCGCGGCGGAATGCGCAGATTGCCGTCACGCCAGCGTTCGCCGGTCCAGATAGCCTGGGCGGGCAGGTTGGAAGAGCGCTCCGGTGCGCGGCCCAGCGACAGCAGGAATTCCGAGCCATATTCGCGCGTGAAGGTTTCCGCCTCCTCGGCGGAGCTGGCGATCAGCAGGACCTGGTCGACCATGTCGCGGTCGCGGATCATCTGCACGGACCGTTCGACATCGGCGGATGTCTTGAAGTCGAGCTCCAGATAGATGCGCCCGCGGGCTGCATCCAGCGCGTCCGCCAGCGTCGGCACGGCTTCGCCACCCACGCTGCCATCGTCGAGCTTCAGGCGCAGGCGCTCAAAGTCCTCGGCCGAAGTCGTCACGACCGGGCCGGTGGAGGAGGCATGGTCGTCCCAGACGCCGTCATGGAACAGGATCGGCGTGCCGTCCGCGATGGAGGCGATGTCCACTTCCGCCATGGCGATGCCGTGGTCGATCAGGCGCTCTAGGGAGCTGAGCGAGTTTTCCGGCTCCTCGTAGCTCTCCGACGTTGCCCGGTGCGCGGCGACGAGAGCCGCTTCGTCCGGCAGGCAGGAGAGCGTGGTGCGGATGGGCGGCAAGGCGTCCAGGCCGCTGAACGCGGCGGGCGCATCCGGCACGGCGCTGGCGCATCCCTGGAACAGCACGGAGGAGAGGAGGAGCGCAGCGAGGCCCGAACTAAGCTTTGTATTCATGGGGCGGCGCTATAAGGCGCGGGCATGACTGTCAAAACACGGTTTGACGACACTATCTTTGCACTGTCCACCGCGCCGGGCCGGGCGGGCGTGGCCGTCATCCGGCTGTCCGGGCCGGGCGCGCGCGAAGCGGCCCTGGCGCTGACGGGCGG
>CAYULR010000263.1:0-3894 GCA_964445685.1 uncultured Algimonas sp. | reverse complement strand
TCGGACCGGGCGACGAGGTGATCGTGCCGACGCCGTGCTGGGTCAGCTATCCCGACATGGTGCGCCTGACGGGCGCGACCCCGGTCATGCTGAGCGGCGGGGCGGACTTCAAGATCACGCCGGAGGACCTGCAGGCGGCCATCACGCCGCGCACGCGCTGGCTCATGCTGAACTCGCCGTCCAACCCGACGGGCGCGGTCTATTCGGCGCGGGAACTGGCGGCGCTGGCGGACGTGTTGCGCGGCCACCCGGACATCATGGTGCTGTGCGACGACATCTACGAGGTGCTTGTCTATGGCGGGGCGCGTTTCGCCACTCTGGCGGCGGTCGCGCCGGACCTGGCGGACCGGGTGCTGACCATGAACGGCGTGTCCAAGGCCTACGCCATGACGGGCTTCCGGATCGGCTATGCGGGCGGGCCCAAATGGCTGATCGACGCCATGCGAAAGTTCATCGGCCAGACGACATCCTGCCCCGCCGCGCCGAGCCAGTGGGCGGCGGTCGCGGCGCTGAACGGGGACCAGGGCTTTCTGGACGGTTGGCGCACGCAGTACCGCGCCCGGGCGGAATATGTCGTGGACGCGCTGAACGCGGCCGGCCTGCCCTGCACCCTGCCGGACGGGGCGTTCTACGTCTTCGCGGACTGCCGCGACGCAATAGTGGCCAAGGGGCTGGAGACGGATGCGGAGGTGGCGATGGCCATCCTGCGGAATGCGGGCGTGGCGACCGTGCAGGGCTCGGCCTTCCACGCGCCGGGGCATTTGCGCCTGTCCTACGCGGCGTCGATGGAGGCGCTGGAGGAGGCGTGTGGGCGGATTGGTGGGTTCTTGGGGAAGTAAGGGCAGGACTTAGAAAAAGTTCGAACTCTCACGCTGTCCCCGGCACGCGTTGCCGAGGCCTCAGGCTTGACTGGCAAACAATCGGGCTCGTCAGCCGTGGGCGCAATACCGATGGAGGCCCCGGCAATAAATGCCGGGGACAACGCCTCTAGAGCTTAACTCCGGCGCTTGTCATTGAGCCGCAACCAGTCCCGCTTCGGACGGCCGTGGAGCTGGTCCATGAATTCCAGCTGCAACCCGATGGGCTGGCTGTGCGGGCTGTTCCACATCATGGCGATGCCGGAGCGCAGTTCCGGGTCGAACAGGATGAGCGAGCGGTAGCCTTCCACGCCGCCGCGGTGGCCGACCAGCTTGCGCCCCTCGAAGTCGTAGACGCGCAGACCCAGCCCGTAATGGCTGTTGCGCAGCGCCTGGTAGCGGCGGTTCATGAAGCGCTGTTCGCGCGGGGTCGGCACGATGGGCGTCATCATGGCTTCGAGCCTTTGCGGCGGGAACGGGGTGTTGAGCGGCTTGCCGGGCTGCGGCGGCATCAGACCGATCATCCATTTGGCCATGTCCTCCACGGAAGAGTTCACACCGGCGGCGGCGGGCACGCGGTAGTAGGTCGGCTTGACGCGGCGGATGGTCGTGCCCCGGCGGCCATGCGGGCGCGCCCAGTTGGAGCTGTTCGTCATGCCTTCCAGCGTGACGGACGCGGTGCGCATGCCAAGCGGGTCGAAGATTTCGCGCTGCACGACGGTCTTGTAGGGCAGCTCTGTCGCTTCCTCGATGATCTCGGCGGCCGCGTCGAAGGCGACGTTCTGGTAAGTGTGGCAGGTGCGCGGCGGACAGACATAATCCAGTTCGGCCAGCTTGGTGCGAAGCGGCTTGGCCGCGCGGCCATCTTCGATGCTGCTGTCATAGGCGTTGCGGCCGATGCCGATGCGGTGGGACAGAAGGTCGACGATGTCGTGCTTGTTCTCCGTCGGCGGCAGGTCCAGCGACGGGGCCAGCACTTCCACGGGAAGGTTGGCGTCCACGCGGCGCTGTTCCACCATGGCCAGCAGCGTCGCCGCGCCCACGCCCTTGGACACGGACGCCCAGCGGAACACCGTGTCCTTGTCGACCAGCTGCCCGCTGCCCCGGACGGTCTCGCCGTAGCCGCGCGCGAAGGTGATCTGCCCGTCCTCCACCATGGCGACGGCCATGCCGGTCATGCCGGATTCCTGCTGCATCAGCTGGATGGCGCGCTGGTGGAGCTCCTGCTTGTCGATCGGCAGGCCTTCGGGCGCAGGCGTCTGCCCATAGGCCACGGACGCCGCCGCAAAAGTCAGGAAAAGAGCCAACCACGATCTCATGGGAGATTCGTTAGGAGTCGCATCCGGCCTTGTCGAGGCGGCTCCCCTGTGACGCGCAATCTCTTAGCAGCTGCGCCCTTATGACCTTAAGCCGATATGATTAACCAGGTGATCAGCGCCCCGCCCAGGGCCAGGCGGTAGAGCATGAATGGCAGGAAACCGATCCGGGTCACGAAACGCAAAAACAAGGCGATAGCGGCGTAGGCGACAACGAAGGACAATCCAGCCACGATCAGCCCCTGCCCCAGCGTCGCGCCGCCGTCATTCCCGCCCGAGGCGAGTTTCAGCGTGGCGTAGGCCCCGCCCGCCCCGATGACGGGAAGGCTCATCAGCATGGAAAACCGCGCGGCGGCCTCCCTGGATAGTCCTATGGCACGTCCGGCCGTCATGGTGATTCCCGAACGCGACGTGCCCGGGATGAAAGCGATGACCTGCGCCAGCCCCATGGCGAACGCGCCGCGCCAGGTCAGCGTGTCCATGTCGCGGTCCGCGCGCGCCATCACGTCCGACAGCCAGAGCACCACGCCGAACACGATGGTCGCCGCCGCGATAATGGCCGGGCTGCGCAGGGCTTCGTCCCAGCCGCCACTGGCCAGCAGCACGCCGACAATCAGCGCGGGCGGCGTGGCGACGATGAGGTTCAGCGCCATGACCGCGCCGCGCGTCAGGCGGCGGCGCAGCAAGTCGCCGAGCCCCACGATCATCTCGGCGACATCCTTGCGGAAATAGAAGAGCACGGAGAACAGCGTTCCGAAGTGCGCCATCACGTCGATCAGAACACCCTGTTCGGTCCAGCCGAACACGGCTTCGGGCAAGATCAGATGCGCGGAGCTGGAGACCGGAAGGAACTCCGTGATCCCCTGGATAATCGCGAGAAGAAGAGCCTGCCACCAAGTCATGCGTGCGCCTAGCCGGAACGGGGTTGAGGAAGCGTTATGCATCCCTGAGAGATCCATGCAGGGATTTACGCAGTGCCGCGTCGTCTTTGCCCGGAACAAGGGGGCGCGTCCACGGGTTGAACGACCATGCCGCGCACCATCTACATCACCGACGCCGCCGCCCCGCTGGGCCGGGCCTGCGCCGTGCGCCTGGGGCGCGCGGGCTGGAACGTCGTCATGGGGGCGTCGTCCCTGTCGAGCCTGAAGGGCGTCTGCGACGAGCTGCCGGACAGCGCGACCCTGCCGCTGCGCTCCGTGCCCACGGATCTGGGCAACGTCCTGCCCGTCCTGGAAGCGGGTGAAGCGCATTTCGGCAGCATTGACGCGGTCCTTTTGAACCACCGCGCACGCCGCCCGGAATCGCGCAAGGCCGTGACCGGGCAGCTGGCCGCGCTGGCCGTGGTCAGCGAAGCCGCCAAGCCGTTCCTGGAGCGCAGCGAAGGCCACTTCATCATTGCGGGCAAACGCGGCGGACCGCGCAGCCTGTCCGGCGTCATGAAAACCGTGTCGCGCAACGCGGCCCGCGCCCTGTCGGACGCGTTGATGCAGGATTGGGCCGAAACACCGATTTCCGTCAGCTTGGTCGAGCCCGACGGGCTGGACGGCCACAAGCAGATGGCGCGCCGCGTGGCGCGCGTGCTGAACGGCGCCCCCGCCCGGCGGCCCGTGGTCGGGCAGCGCCGGGCGTTTGCACGCTAGTTTCCGAGCGCGGCACGCAGGGAGTCGCCCTGCGCGTCCTTCAACGCCGCACACAGCTCGATCCGCTCCAGCGTCTGGGCG
>CAYULR010000262.1:0-3914 GCA_964445685.1 uncultured Algimonas sp. | reverse complement strand
CATTATTGATGTTAAGCATGATTGGGCGCTTGCAACAGCTCGACTTTCAAGTGAATGGCCAGCAGGTGCTTGAAGCAAAGAACTTGAAAGAATTGGCGACATCATTAGATACAAATATTACTAAGAAAGTGTCCGACATACCTCCAAACCTTATCCCGGAAGGTTGTCAAAAAATCCTGCCTGACATGTTACCTCTGATCTCTCTATCCGAATCTGAAATTGAACAAATTGCATCTAAAGTAGAAGGCGGCTATGCGAACATACAAGATATCTATCCTTTAGCACCATTGCAAGAAGGGGTGTTATTTCATCATACATTGGGTGAAGGCGATGCTGATCCTTATGTTTCTCCGTCACTGATTAGATTTGCTAACGAAATATCCTACAAAAGCTTCTTGAGTGCTTTGGAGTTCATTTTCGTTAGGCATGATGTTTTTCGCACGGCTATTTTGTGGCGAAATCACAGTGTTCCTGTTCAAGTCGTCCTAAGGGAAGTATCTGTTCCAGTAGAATACTTAACATTTAGTCCAGATGAAAATATCTATGAATGCATGCAGGCATTGTATGAAAAGGATGGCAATAAAATGGATGTTGAGAGCGCTCCTTTAGTTAAGCTTCAGGTAGCAAAAGTCCCCGGTACTGGAGAACATATAGTATTTATACGTCATCACCATTTAATTAGTGACCATATTGGAACTGAACTCATGTACGAAGAGTTGTCTATATTCATGAGTGGGAGTGCAGATACTTTGCCTGAGCCTACCCAATATAGAGACTTTGTTGCGCAGGTTATCCATCAAGCAAAGGCATCGGATGCAGCTTCTTTTTTCAAAGAGTATTTATGTGATGTTGAAGAGTCAACGCTACCTTTTAATTTAACAAGTGTTCACGGTGATGGAAGCCAGAACGAGAGATTAGAAGTAATGATTCCGACAAATACCTCCGACGAAATTAGAGAGACATGTCGTGAATTTAAGATAAGTCCAGCAACATTATTTCACGCAGCATGGGCATTGGTTATCTCACATTGTACTAATCAAGACGATGTTATCTTTGGTACAGTTATGTCCGGCAGATTAAGCGGTGATAGTAATATGTCAACACTCATGGGGTTAACTCTGAATACGTTACCACTAAGAGTTCGTTTATCTGATATCAATTCCGAAGATTTAATAAAGAGGGTTCATGCATCTTTATTGGAATTGATACCTTATGAACATGTATCGTTGGCAGAGGCTCAGAGCTATAGCGATATAAGAGGAGATATTCCATTATTTAGCAGTATTTTCAACTTCAGACATACAAATAAAGTTAATGAGAATGGTTTTAACAAGTCTGTTGACATGGAAGTTATCACTGGGCTTAACGTAGACAACTATCATTTTAGCGTGTCAGTAGATGACTTTTTAGATGGATTTGGAGTTGAAGTACAAGTGGCTGAAACCATAGGAGCTAGCCGTATCGCAGATTACCTTAAAACAGCTGTAGATAAGTTACTTGGCGCGTTGAATAGTAGTAGCAGGTCACATGTATCTAGCCTGTCCGTCTTACCAGAGTATGAGAGACGTCAACAGTTATTAGAATGGAATGATACAGATGTTCGGTATCAAAAGAATAAGTCTATTCAAGAATTGTTTGAAGAGCAGTCAAAGTCTACTCCACATAATATAGCAGTTATTGACGGCTCTCTTGAATTTAGTTTCATTGAAGTCGAGCAACGCGCTTATCAATTGGCTATATCTCTGCTTAATGCAGGTATCCAGAAAGGTGATGTTGTTGGAATATATGCTAGTCCGTCTATTCATTTTTGCGTTGGTCTACTTTCAGTTCTGAAGCTTGGTGCTACCTTCGTATTACTAGATAATCAATATCACTTATCTCGTTTGGAATACATGATAGATAACAGTGAGGTGAAGCATTTAATAGTTACTGAGGAGTCTGTGGGTATTATTAATACACCTAATATACCTCAACATGTTATTGATAACATAAGTATGGGTACATCTGACTTAAAGGAAGTGTCGGTGAAAGTTTCCCCAGGAGATGCTGCATGTTTATTTTATACATCCGGATCTACAGGAAATCCAAAGGGCGCAATCTTTTCACACGAAGGCCTATTAAACTATGCCTGTGCAATGCGAAATACCCTGGAAATCTGTGATAAAGATAGGTTCTTGCAAATGGCACCTATTGGGTTTGATGTTATTCTCGAAGAGATATTACCTTGCTGGGTTGGTGGAGGGTGTGTCGTGCTTGGCGGTTATGGAAACACAGATATTAACAGGCTGAATCAGGTACTTGAAGATAATAAAATAACATGTTTTGAGATATCATACTGTCATTGGCGAGAATGGTTAAATTGGCTGAAATCGAACAACAAGAAGCCGTATGTTGGTTTGCGTCACGTAATCGTAGGGTGTGAATCAATTCCTCGTTATTTAATGTGTCAATGGGAGGAGTATAATATTTCTTTGGTTCATGTATATGGACTAACAGAGAGTACTATCACTACAACATTATGGAAAAGCTCAGATGGCATTCGTGACTATGCAACAATGCCAATAGGGCAACCTATAGATAACACTCAGGTCTATGTAATGAACAGGCATATGCAAATTGTTCCGCAAGGTGTTGAGGGGGAGTTATACATTGGTGGGTTAGGGGTAACAAAAGGTTATCAAGGAAACTTCCAAATGACTGAGGAGAGGTTTGTAAAAAACCCATTCTATGATAAAAGTCGGGCAAGCAGTAGCGAACGACTATATAAAACCGGTGATATTGTTCGTTGGCTTAAAGATGGAAATCTTGAGTATCTTGGGAGAAATGATCATCAAGTGAAAGTACGTGGCTTTAGGATAGAATTGGGTGAGATAGAATCTGCATTGCTGGTTCAAGATGGCATAAAAGAATGTTTAGCAATGTCGATTGAAGTTGGCGATGGTAACAATCATTTAGTGGCGTATTATAGCTCAGACTCCAAGTTGGACAATGATTTCCTTCGTAATCAACTCAATGCTCGCTTACCTAATTATATGGTGCCTTCTTTCTTAGTTGGCTTAGATCGCTTTCCATTAACCATTAATGGAAAAGTAGATAAGAAATCTTTACCGCAGCCTGATGTTTCTCAATTCCAAGGCGAGTATGTGGCCCCGACAACAGACTTTGAGAGAGTGTTGTGTGATGTATGGCAAGACATACTTAAGGTCGAAAAAGTAGGGGTTATTGATGATTTCTTTGTTTTAGGTGGGCATTCGTTGCTTGCTACTCGACTGTCTGTAACGGTGGAAGAACGTTTAGGTGTTGAATTACCTTTAAAGACTATTTTCGATAAACCAGTGTTACAACAACAAGCCAAGGTAATAGAAAAAGTAGCATCGGATTTAGATTATTTTGAATGTCCGTCTCATATGGAAGAAATGGAATGGTGATGGGTTTTATCATTGGCTTGTGAAATCTAATGTGAGCGTTGAGCGAAGTATTCGTTAAAAGCCGAAATGAGTTTGTTAAATAAGTATACCAATCGTGAATTTAGTAATACGAATCTAAGAATCGTTTACCGGATCAGATGAAGGTAGGCTCAGGAGATTATTAAGTGTCAATTACAACAGCTTTACCTCTTGGAAATAAAGCAAAAGAAATAATACAACTATTGCGAACCAAAGAAATTTATATTTATTTGGATAATGAGAAATTAAAGACAAAATCTCCTAAAGGAGCCATCACTCAAGAGATTGGCAAATTAATCAAAGGTAATAAAGAATCTCTCATTTCCTATTTGGATAGGAAAAAGATAAGTGTTAGAGAACCCAAAAGGCCAAAAATTGAAAGGGATAATAGTTTACGTTTGAAATCTCTATCATTTGCCCAGTCTCGCTTATGGTTGCTGGATAAGATAGATGGTGGCAGTGCGCATT
>CAYULR010000261.1:0-3925 GCA_964445685.1 uncultured Algimonas sp. | reverse complement strand
CAAACGCCCGGACGGCAGCATGGGCATGATGATGCTCTCGCTCGACCCGCTCTTCGCGCCCTACGGCCAGCCCGACGCGATCCTGGTGACCGCCGTGGACGTGACGGAACGCCGCCGCGAGACCGACACGGCCGGGACGCTGGCCCACGACATGGCGCACCGCCTGCGCAACAGCTTCACCGTCATGCGCACGCTCGCGACGCGCGCCGTGCCGGAAGACGGGAGCGACAAGGACGATGCCTCGCGCATCCTGTCCCGCCGCCTCTCACGCGTGCGCGACAGCCACACGCTCTCCTACCGCTACCTCTTCTTCGACGTGCCCGTGCAGGATGTGGTCAAGGCGGCGCTCGACGACCCAGAACAACTCTCGCGCTATGAATTCGATCCTGTCGGCATTCCGTCCGACCATGTGGAAACGCTGATGCTGGCCCTCGGCGAGCTGGCGCAACCGGGACACAAGGCCGAGCTACTCGCCCAGCGGCTGGGCCCTGACCGGCTTTACCTGCTCTGGAAAGAGGCCAGGCCCAGGCTTGGCAACGAGCTGCCGACAGGCCTGTCCAACGTGCTTCTGAAGGACAGTCCGGAGCGCAAGACGGGCGGCACCGTCACGATGAAGAACGACCCGGTCGGTTTCTCCTGGCGGTTCGAATTTCCGCTCGACCCGCCGGATATTCCCGGCATCGAAGAGTCGAGCGAGCGGCCCGCCGCCTAGAAGTTGGGCAAGGCGGGCGATGCGGGCGCACCCGCGATCTGGCTGGCCTGCGGCCACGCGCAGTAGTCCGCCGCATAGTAGGCGCCCGGACGGAAGTTCCCCGACAGTCCCGGACCACCGAACGGCATGGAGCTCGCCGCGCCCGTCGTCGGCTTGTTCCAGTTCGCGATCCCGGCGCGAAGGCGCGGGCGCACATGATCCCAGAGGTCCGCATCGTCGCTGACGAGCCCCGCCGCCAAGCCGAAGCGCGTATCGTTCGCCGCCGCGACCATCGTGTCGATCCCGTCCACGCGCAACACTTGTAGGAAGGGCGCGAAGATCTCCTCGTCCGGCACGCCGACCCCGGTCACATCCATCATTCCCGGCCGCAGGAAGGCCCCGTCCCGGTCCAGCTTTACAAGAGAGCGCCCACCCCTGTCCGCCAAGTCTGCCTCGAAGGCCACGGCCGCCTTGGCGGCCTCTTCGGACACGACGGAACCGATGAACACGTCCTCGTCCGGCGCGCCGATCGCCATGTCCGCAATGCGAGCCTGGATGCGTTCCAGCACCGCGTCGCCGAACGCGCCAGTCGGAAGGATCAACCGCCGCGCACACGAACAGCGCTGCCCGGCGGAGATGAAGGCGGAAACCGCCGCGATGTCGGCGGCCGCGTCCATGTCGGCCGCATCGTGGATGATCAGCGGATTGTTGCCGCCCATTTCCAGCGCGAGGATGACATTGGGCCGTCCGGCGAAATGTTTGTGGAAGAAGGTTCCCGTCTGCGCGCTGCCCGTGAAGAGCAGCCCGTCTATGTCGGCGTCGAGCAGCGCCGCGCCCGTCTCGCGACCGCCCTGGACGATGTTCAGCACACCATCCGGCAGGCCTGCCGTCTGGCCCAGCTCCATGAAGATATCGCCCAGGCTCGGCGCGAGTTCGCTCGGTTTGAAGACGATGGTGTTCCCGGCCAGAAGCGCGGGCACGATATGACCATTGGGCAGGTGGCCCGGAAAATTGAACGGTCCGAACACGGCCATGACGCCGTGCGGACGGTGGTGCAGGCTCATCGCATCCGATTCGGACGACCCGGCCCGTTCGGCCTGCGCGCGAACGGAATGGCCGACCTTGCCCGCCATCGCGCCCGCTTCCGTACGGGCTTCCCACATCGGCTTGCCGATCTCGTCCGAGATGGCGCGGGCGATCTCTTCCTTGCGCGCGGTAACGGCTTCGGCCCAGCGCTCCATCATCGCGATGCGCTCCGACAGCGGCGTCAGGCAGAAGTCGTGGAAGGCCTCGCGCGCCCGCGCCACGGCGGCGGCGACATCGGATGCGGACGCCGCTTCGCCTTCCCAGACGGTCGCACCGGTGATCGGGTTCGTGCTTTTCATGAGGACATCAGCTTCTTGATCGCGGGTCCGTCCATGCGGCCATCCGCCAGACGGTTGAGCAGCAGCGCGGACAGACCGGCCCGTTCGGACAGGCTGTCCACCACCATGAATTCGTCGGCGGAGTGGATGCGCCCGCCGCGCACGCCGAGCGTGTCGATATTGGGCGTCCCGGCGGCGAAGACATTGTTGCCCTCGCACACGCCGCCCGTATCCTTGAATTTCAGCTCCAGCCCGATGCCTTTTGCGGTCTCGCGGACTTCGCCGATCAGGCGGTCCTGGGCAGCGTTGCGCGGCTTGGGCGGGCGGTAGAAGCCGCCGTGCACGTGCGCGGTGATCCCGTCGCGTTTCAGCACTTCGTCCAGCGCGGCCATGATCTGCCCTTCCGCCCATTCGGCGGCTTCGGGGTCAGGCGCGCGCGAGCCGACGCGCAGCACCGCATTGTCCGGCACGATGTTCACGGCCGCGCCGCCGTCGACCGAGCCGACATTGAAGACCACGCCGTCGCGTACGCCCATCAGCGCTTCGACGCGCAAGGCCATGTCACAGGCGGCCCAGACGGCAGAGCGCCCTTTTTCCGGCTCGCGTCCCGCATGGGCAGAGCGGCCCCGGAAGATGATGTCCCAGATGCCGGAGCCCTTGCGCGCGCCCGCGAGAGAGCCGTCTTCCATGGCAGGCTCGAACGTCAGGCCGACATGCGCCTTTCCGGCGGCGTCGCGCAGGAACGGGTCGGACGCGAAATTGCCCGTCTCCTCGTCCGGCGTCAGGATGACCGTGAAGCCGAGCTGCTCCGTCTTGCCGTGCGCCTCGAACGCCTTGAGCGCCTCGATCATCACGCAGATCCCGCCCTTCATGTCGGCGAGGCCCGGCCCGTTCAGCTTCCCGCCGCCCATCTCGGAAATCTCGGTGAAGGTCCCCGGCGGGAAGACCGTGTCGTAATGTCCGGTCAGCACGATCTGCACGGGCGCGTCGGGGCGCTGCGTGGCGCGCAGCACGGGTCCGGTGTGGAAGGCATCCACTTCGCCCTTGGCGTTGATCTTCTCGATGGGCGGCGCGTCGACGATCTCGACATCTGCGCCCGTTTCCTCCAGCGCGGCGGCAATCTTCGGGGCAAGGTCCTTCAGCCCGTCCGCGTTCCAGCTGCCCGTATTGATCCGCGCCCAGTCCAGCACGCGCGCGAGCATGTCGTCCTGCCGCGTCGCCAGATGGTCGAGCGCGGCGCGGTCGGCGTCGTTGAGATCAGAGAGGATCATGCGGCGGCTTTCTGGAAATCGTAGAGGCCCGGCAGGTCGAGCACTTGGGTGAGCGCATCCAACGCGGCGCGCCTCTCCGTCAGGAAGGCAGGATCGCCCATGTCGTCGAGGGTCAGCCGGTCGCGGTAATGCGCGGAAACGACGTCCCGTAGCGCATCCAGCTTCGCCTTGGTCATCACGACTCCGGGATGCACGGAGGACAGAGCGTCTGCGCCCATCGCCACGCGCAGGCGCAGGCAGGCGGGGCCGCCGCCATTGCTCATGCTCTGCCGCAGATCGAGATAATGCGCGTCGCGTATGAAACCGTCCGCGATCAGGCCGTCCACATAGGCCTTGGCGCTCGGGGTCTCTTCCGCCTCCGTCGGCAGGATCATGGCCATGCCGCCACCGGGCAGGCTTATGAGTTGCGAGTTGAACACGTAGGAGGAAATCGCGTCACCTATGGGCATGTCGGCGCGGGCGAAGCGCGGCGCGAAGCCCAGCGGCTCGCACGCGGTCGTCAGCGCCGCTTCCATCCCGTCCGGGTCCTCGAAGGCGAGCGCGTGATAGAGCATCGTGTCTTCGTTCACTACGCAGACCACATCGTTATGGAACGCGCC
>CAYULR010000260.1:0-3932 GCA_964445685.1 uncultured Algimonas sp. | reverse complement strand
GCCGAGGTCCTTCACGATGCGCTCGCGCTCATCGAGGTCCAGCGCGATGCCTTCGTAATCGTGATAGGCGAGGTCGTCGTGAACCTGCATGGCCATCTGCGTGTAGCGTTTCAGCCCGCCCTTCTGCGCGGAGACGGCCATGCCGTTGGCCGTGTGGACGTGGATGACGAAGGCGGCGTCCTCGCGCGCCATGTGCACGGCGGAGTGGATGGTGAAACCGGCCGGGTTCACGAAATAGGGCGTGTCCTGCTTGATCGCGCCGTCCTCGTTGATCTTCACGAGGCTGGACGCCGTCATTTCGTCGAACATGACGCCGTAGGGGTTGATGAGGAAACGGTGTTCGCCGTCTTCGTCCGGCAGGCGCGCGCTGATATGCGTGAAGACGAGGTCGGACCAACCGTGCATGGCGATGAGGCGGTAGAGCGCGGCGAGCTCCACCCGCGTGCGCCATTCCACGTCGGAGACCTGGCCTTCCAGGCGGTCGATCTGCGTGGGGTCGGGAATGAGGAAGCCGGAGCCCATCTCGATTGCTTGTTGGATGCGCTCGCTGTTGGTAGAGGCGTTCATGGGCTTTCCCCTGCAATGGTTTCGTTTTTGTCTTGTGGGGCTCATCATGACCCAATCCGCCTGCTCGGACAAGCAGACGCCCCCGAATGACGCGCGGGCGCAGGTGAATGCGCCGCCCGCATCCGCCACGCAAACCGCCGCACAGGCGACCGATCCGTTCACGCCCATCGTGCAGCGCAGCGCCTCGGGCCTGGAGGCGCAGTGGATCGGGCACGGCGCGCACCTGGTGTCGCTGCGCCTGCCGGACGGCACGCCCATGATCGCCGGACTGCCCGAACCGCGCCTCTATGCGGGGCAGCACCCCCATGTCGGGTCGCTGGTGGGGCGCGTCGCCAACCGCATCGGCGGGGCGTCCTTCCAGATCGACGGGCAGACCTTCGACGTCACCGCGACAGAAGGCGGCAATGCGCTCCACGCCGGACCCGAAGGTTTCGACGACCAGGACTGGGAGGTGGAGCGGGACGGCGAGGCGCTGCTCTTCCGGCACAGCTCCCCGGCCGGGCACCAGGGCTATCCGGGACATGTGGACGTGCTGGTGAAGGCGGAGCTGGGCGAGCGCGAATTGCGCCTGACGCTGATCGCCTGGACCGACGCCCCGACGCCCGTGAACCTGACGCAGCACGGCTACTGGAATCCGAGCGGGTTGTTCGTGCGGCCCGTGGACGGTCTGGTCCTGCAATCGCCCGCCGACCGCGTCGTGGCGGTCGATGCGCAGCTGATCCCCACGGGCGAGACGCCGGGCGTGGAGCGCACGCCTTACGATTTCCGTGAATCGCGCCCCGTCGGGTCCGCGCAGATGGACGCGACCCTGCTGGTCCCCGGTGAGGGCCTGCGCGAGATGGCGGTGCTGAGCGACGGGACGCGCACGATGACGGTGCTGAGCGACTATCCGGGCTTCCAGATCTACACTGGCGAGGCGCTCGGGGAGCTGGACGGGCTGGCCGCGCGCGGCGGGCTGGCGATCGAGCCGCAATACGCGCCGGATGCGGTGAACACGCCCATTGACGGGCAGGACACGGTGCTACGCCCCGGGGAGGTCTACCGCCACCGCATCGTCTACCGCTTCGACGGTCCCGGCTTTCCAACCGATGAGACCCCCGAGCCGTGAGCGGTTTCGTTCAAGACATCTGGTACTTCGCCGCCCTGGCGCGCGATCTGCCGCGATCCGGCCTGTTGCGGGTCGTCATTGCGGGCGAGCCCATCTGTCTGGGGCGGCGCGACGATGGAAGCCACTTCGCCGTGCGGGACATCTGCCCGCACCGCGCCGCGCCGTTCTCGGCCGGGTGCATCAAGGCGGGCGGCGGCGTGGAATGCCCCTATCATGGCTGGGTCTTCGACACGCAGGATGGACGCTGCACGTCGATCCCGGCCCTTACGGAAGACACAAAGATCGAGCCGGAGCGCATCCGGGTGCGGACCTTCCCGGTTCAACGCACGGGAGAGCTGCTCTGGGTCTGGCTGGGATCGGACGCCAAGGACAAAAGCGAGCCGCCTTTTGCGCCGCCCGCGCTGCCCATGGTCGGCACCAAGCCCGTCATGGATGACGGTGTTGCTTTAAACTGCCACGTCGACCACGCGGTCATCGGCCTGATGGACCCGGCGCACGGCCCGTTCGTGCACAAGCAGTGGTGGTGGCGCAGCCAGTCTTCTATGCACGAAAAGGCCAAGGCGTTCGAACCGCGCGAACGCGGCTTCGCCATGGCGCGCCACGCCCCGTCCTCCAATTCGGCTGCCTATAAGATCCTCGGTGGCAAGCCCGAGACCGAGATCACCTTCCAGCTGCCTGGCATCCGCACCGAGCATATCCGCGTCGACAAACGCACCGTGCTGAGCTTCACCGCCGTCACGCCGGAGAGCGAGACCAAGACCCGTATCCGGCAGCTCTTCTTCAGCGACCATCCGCTCTTCCGGGTCCTGTCGCCGGTGCTGGGCATCGGTGCGCGGGCCTTCCTGCGCCAGGATGCGCGCATGGTGGATCTGCAGGCGCAGGGCCTGGCGTTCGACCCCACCCTCATGCTGATCGAGGACGCGGACACCCAGGCCAAATGGTACCACCAGCTGAAGAAGGCCTGGGCCAAGTCGCGCGAGACGGGCGAGCCCTTCGTCAATCCGGTCAAGGCGCGGACCTTGCGGTGGCGAAGCTGATGCGGGGCGTCGCTCTCACTCTGGCCGCGCTGTTTACGGCAGGCTGCGCCACCGCCGCCGACGGCCCAGGCGCGTTGGTCATTGCGGGCGGCGGGCTGAAATCCGACACGGCCGCCGTCTGGCAGGCCTTCCTGGCCGAGACGCCGGACGGCGGTCCCATCGTCATCGTCGCCAGCGCGTCGGGCGATCCCGTCCTGTCCGCCGCGTCGGTCGAGCAGACTCTTCTGTCCTATGGTATTCCGCGGGACCGTATCCGCACCGCCAAACTCGCCACCATGGATGACCGCTCCACCCCGGACGTGGATGAAAGCCTCTGGTCCGCGAACGGCCGCGACCCGGACACCTTCGCCCTGCTGCGCGGGGCGTCGGCGCTCTGGTTCACGGGCGGGGACCAGTCGCGCACCACGCAGATCCTGCTCGGCACGCCCGCACTCGACGCGGTCCGCGACGCGCGGCGCAACGGCGCGCCCATTGGCGGGACGAGCGCGGGCGCGGCCATCATGTCCGACCCGATGATCACGCAAGGCGACACGCTGAGCGCGCTGGGCGTGTCAGAAGCGGGCGAGGGGGGCGGCCGCGCGCCGGGGCGGGGGTTCCTGCCGGGTGTGGTGGGGGGGGCCGGGCGGGGGGGGTGGGTGGCGTGCCGGGGGGGCGGGCCGCCCCCCACTTCGGCGAGCGCGCCCGCCTGGGCCGTCTTTTAGCGGGTCTCGCCGCACAAGCCGACCCGGCCCGCCGCCTGGGCATCGGCATCGACGAGGACACGGCCCTGGTCGTGACGAGGCAAGGCTGGCGCGTGGAAGGCCGGGGCTCCGTCACATTGGTTGATGCCCGCAATGCGGAATTTTCGGCCGAGGGCGCGTTGCACGCCTCGGGCATCACGCTGCATCTCGCTTCGTCCGGCGACCGGATCGACCCGGCGACGCTGCGCCCCACGCCCGCCGGATGGCGCGACGCGACGGTCGGGACCGAATACATCCGCACGGCCCGCCCGTCCGGCGGGGGCATGGCCCTGCCGCCGGAAAGGTTGGACGACGTGATCGGCGAAGGCCTGCTCGACAATGCGCAGAGCCGCACCACGCAGCGCGTCAGCTTCGACGGCAGCGGGACCGGCGTGCGCTACCGGTTCGAACAGACGGAGGCCTCGCAAGGGTATTGGGGCCGCGATCCCGACACGGACCGCGCCGCCTTTAAATTACCATTGGCCAAGGCCTCGGCTGCGT
>CAYULR010000259.1:0-3949 GCA_964445685.1 uncultured Algimonas sp. | reverse complement strand
GATGATATGTGCGCCCAAAAGCGCGGCAATTTGGGCCGCGTAGGCGGAGATATCAACGGCTGTTTCACCTGCGCTATCGAGCGCTTCACCGCGTGGGTAAGACCAAACGACCGAGGCCAGACCTTTGGAGGCGGCCTCTTCGCGCATCGCCGAGATTTCTTCGAACATGTCCAAACCCAGCGAAGAGCCTGGATAGATGGTAAATCCAATGGCAGATGCGCCAATGCGCAGGGCGTCATCGACGCTCGCAGTGATTGCTTGATCGTTCGGGGCCTCCGACGGGATCAGCGAGTTGGCCGAATTGACCTTCAAGATTGTTGGAATTTGACCCGCGAACGTATCCGCGCCCGCTTCGAGCATAGCGGCGGCGTGTTCACGGCCTGCTTCTGGCCGGTCAAGGAATTCGCCGCCGTCCGAGAAACTATCAGGCGTGACGTTGAGAATGCCCATGATCTGGGGTCGGCGGAACATGCCGCGCGCCTAGCTGCCGCATCACGGCTCCGCAAGACGACCGCACCGCATACGCGCTGGGCGGAGCCCCAAGGTGACGGCGCGCAGTGCTCCTCTGTTGGGGTGAGAATTGGAAAACCGTGCAGAGGCGGAATGCCAGAGACCTGGCCGGGCATCCGGGCGCTGCAACGTGTCCAAGGCGTGTCCGGATCGTCATGCAGGCTCAATCTGCGTGTAACGAAGGCGGCGGCAAAGGCGCGGGATGGGGGCAAGCGACGCACAGACGATGAGGGGCCGGATCGCCGTCGCGGCGTCCATCGGGCTGCACGGCGTCGTGCTGGGCCTCGTCCTGCTGCAATCCCACCCCGCGCCGCTGACGCCGCCCATGCCCGTCCGGGTGAAGATCGGGCAGGAGGCTCCGGAGCCTGTCGCCACGCCGGCTCCGGAACCTCCCCAGATTATTCAAGAGCCGGAGGTCGACCCAGTGACCGTAGATGAGCCCGAGGCCGAGACGCCTCTTCCAACAGACACACCTGTTTCCGAACCCGACATGGTCCCGGATCCGTCTTTGGATGCGCCTCCGACAAGTGCACAAGCCGCACCCAGTTCATCACCGAGCGTTTCCGCAGAGTGGCGCGCGGACTGGTCGGAGCCAGATGGTCCAGCCCTGATTGGGGAACTCGCCGAAACTCTCGACTGCGCGGACGGGTTCGCGGCGGATTGCGCAGCGGTCCGCAAGGACGTGTTCGCCGCGCAGCAGTTGAGCGACAGCGACAAGGCGTGGATGCCGACGCGCGCCAATTCCGGCCTGTCGGACCCTCGCTTCAAGGGGATGAGCGAGGCACAGATCATGAGAGAGCTCGGCGTCGCGGTCGCGGGGGAGAATGGGATCAACGTCATGGTCGTCACCATCTCGTCCATGTGGGTTGACCCGTTCCTGGGCGTCAACAAGGGCTGCCGTCTCGGCACTCACACGCGACAGGGCGAAGCCGTCGGTGCGCACGGCCTGATGCGGTGCGCGGCCACGCAGAAGGCGCAAGGCGACCTGCCGTCCTGGCGTCGGGAAGACTGGCAACCGGGCGGCGTGACGCCCGACCCGGCCGAATGGATCAAAAAGAAAAAGCCCGGCGAGTAGCCGGGCTTTCATGTTCAACAGTCGTCTGCCGAGCCTTACTCGCTCGGGCCGATGTCCCGCGCCGGGCTTGCCCCGCCAATGGGGCGCGGCTTCGGCTTCTTGGTCGTCGGCACGGCACTGACCGCCGGGCGGCCGCCGCCGCTGCTGTCGGGACGCTTGGGCTTGGTGCCGTCTTCCAGCAGCGCCTTGATCTCGTCACCGGACAGCGTCTCATATTCGAGCAGAGCTTCGGCGAGCGCGACCCAGTCGTCCTTCTTGGTCGTCAGGATCTCGCGCGCCTTGTCATGGGCTTCCGTGACGAACCGCTTGATCTCCTTCTCGATCAGCTTGGCCGTCTCGGGAGAGATGGCGGAGCCGCGACCGATGCCGGGGTGAAAGCTCTGCTGATCCGTATCCTTGTAGGCGATGGGACCGATTTCGTCGGACAGGCCCCACTCCGTGACCATGGCGGTCGCGATGCGGGTGACTTGCTCGATGTCGGAGCTCGCGCCCGACGTAACCTTGTCATAGCCGAAGTGCAGCTCTTCCGCCGCGCGTCCGCCCATGGCCATGGCCATGCGGGCGATCATTTCCTCGCGGCTTTGCGAGATCTGGTCGCGCTCCGGCATGTATTGGACCATGCCCAGCGCCCGGCCACGCGGAATGATGGTCGCTTTGTGGATCGGCAAGGACCCAGCCATGTTCAGCCCGACGATAGCGTGACCCGCCTCGTGATAGGCCGTCATCGCCTTTTCCTCGTCGCTCATGGCGAGCGTGCGGCGTTCCGCGCCCATCATCACCTTGTCGCGCGCATCTTCGAACTCGCGCATGGTGATCTTGAGCTTGTTGCGACGCGCCGAAAGAAGCGCCGCCTCGTTGACGAGGTTCATCAGGTCGGCCCCGGAGAAACCAGGCGTACCGCGCGCAACGTATTTCACGTCGACATCGGCCCCCACGGGCTTGCCGCGCATGTGGACCTCGAGAATTTTCTCGCGGCCATTGATGTCCGGATAAGGCACCTCGATCTGGCGGTCGAAACGGCCCGGGCGCAGCAGCGCCTTGTCCAGCACGTCGGGGCGGTTGGTCGCCGCGATGATGATGATGCCTTCCTGGCCCTCGAACCCGTCCATTTCCACCAGAAGCTGGTTGAGCGTCTGCTCGCGCTCCTCGTGGCCGCCGGACGTGCCGACGCCGCGGTGACGACCGACCGCATCGATTTCGTCGATGAAGATGATGCACGGCGCGTGCTTGCGCGCTTCAGCGAACATTTCGCGCACGCGGGACGCGCCCACGCCGACGAACATCTCGACGACGCGGGCCAGCAGCGTCTTACCCGTTCCGGGAGGGCCGACGAGCAGCGCACCGGTCGGGATGCGCGCGCCGAGACGCGTGAACTTGCTCGGGTCCTTCAGGAACTCGACGACCTCTTTCAGGTCTTCCTTGGCCGATTCCACGCCCGCCACGTCCTCGAACGTCACGCGCTTGGTGTTCTCCGTCAGCAGCTTGGCCTTGGACTTGCCGAAGCTCATCGCGCCGCCGCGCCCCGCGCCCTGCATGTTGCGGAAGACGAGGAAGAACAGGCCGATGATGATCAGGAGCGGCAGGAGCGAGATGAGCAGGTTGCTCAGCAGGGACGGCTCCGTCTTCTCGGCATATTCGTAGGGGATGTTGGCTTCGGCCAGCACCTTGCCCGCCACATCGTCGGAGACGGGCGGGATGTTCACGACATAGTCGTCGCCGCCGCTCAGCTGTCCGGTCACGATACCGGCCGGGATGTTGATCTCGGCACTGCGGACCTGGCCGCTCTCCACGCGCTCGCGGAAGTCGCTGAAGGTGAAGCTTTCGTCGGCCTGCGAGGCGGAATTCCCGCTCTGCGACACGGCGAAGACGATCAGCAGGAGCATCGCGATGATGCCCCAGACCGCGAACTGCCGCGGATTGTTATTCGGAGGAGGTGTTTTCTTCTCAGACATATCCAGTCCAATTCAAAAGGGTTCGCCTTGCAACATAGGGAGCCGGGGACACAATGAAAGCGCGCGATGTGACACGGCTTGAAGGTTTTTTGCCGCAAGAGCGATGACGGGCATCACGATAACGTCAAAGCCGCGCGCAAACGGTCCTGAACGAGGTTCCTCACGCGCACGCCCCGGCCGTAATGGATGCGGTAGCCGACATGCACGCCGCGCCGTTCCGGGTGGATCTGCCCCGCCGCCCCGGTCAGCATGAACCGCCCGTCCCAGACCAGCGGGTCGGGCGTGATGGCGGCGGCCACGGCCGTGGGGGCCAGCCGCCGGTCCTTTCGCCCCGTAATGGCGACGGGATCGCGCGACAGGGTCAGGATTTCGCCGTCCCACTGCCCCATACAGCCCGCGCCGAGCGACACCG
>CAYULR010000258.1:0-3956 GCA_964445685.1 uncultured Algimonas sp. | reverse complement strand
AATCCGCGCAAGGGTCTTGCCGGGCTCTTCACGACGCATCCGCCGATCGAAAAGCGCATCGAGGCTCTGGTCAAATATGCCGGAGGCCGTGTCGGAACGCAGAGCCGTCCTGTTCGCAGAACCGCCGCGTCCACACCGCCGCCCCGCAAGCCGGCTGGCAGGACTGGCCGCGGGACAGGCAGAAGCCCCTGGGGCTGATCTCACGGCAAGGTGTTCTGCCGAACGGGCGAATGCCGCGAAAATCTACTCTCGCTCTATTTCAAAGCGATACACACGTTCTGGACAGTGCGCGGATCAGCCCTTAACCCTGCGGAAAACGCAAATAGGGGTTTTCGACACATGACTTCCAGACTTTCCAAGTTTCTCCTGCTCGGTACAGCCGCGATTGCCTTCGCCGCGTGCCAGCCTTCCACCGACGCCGGTACATCCGGGTCCTCCGGCGCAGCGGCCACTGCAACGGCCGAAACATCCGTCCCGGACCGGTTCGAGCTGGTCGAAAGCGTCACGGGTGAAGGCGAAGATGTCTCCATCCCCTACGAAAAGTTCGTTCTCGACAACGGCCTGACGGTCGTCCTGCACGAAGACGATAGCGACCCGCTCGTCCACGTCGATGTCACCTACCATGTCGGCTCCGGCCGCGAAGACATTGGCCGGTCCGGCTTCGCCCACTTCTTCGAGCATATGATGTTCCAGGGCTCCGAGAACGTCGAAGACGAACAGCACTTCAAGCTGATCACGGAATCCGGCGGCACGCTGAACGGCACGACCAATTCGGACCGCACCAACTACTTCCAGACCGTCCCGAGCAACCAGCTGGAGCGCATGCTCTGGCTCGAAGCCGACCGCATGGGCTACTTCCTCGACGCGGTGACGCAGGAGAAGTTCGAGGTCCAGCGCGACACGGTGAAGAACGAACGCGGTCAGCGCGTCGACAACCGCCCCTACGGCCTCCTGTTCGAACGCATCGGCGAAGCCATGTACCCCGAAGGCCATCCCTATAGCTGGTCCACGATCGGCTACCTCGAAGATCTCGACCGCGCCGACCTGGACGATCTGAAGCGCTTCTTCCTGCGTTGGTACGGCCCGAACAATGCGACGCTGACGATCGGCGGCGACATCGACAAGGAAGAGACGCTGGAGATGGTCCGGAAGTATTTCGGCTCCATCCCACGCGGCCCCGAGGTCGAAGCCCCCGAAAAGCTTCCGGTCGAGCTCGACGCGGACCGCTACATCTCGCTCGAAGACAATGTGCAGCTGCCCCTGCTCTACATGGCGTGGCCAACCGTCCATGCGAGCCATCCGGACGAAGCGCCGCTGGACGTGCTTCAGAACATCATGGGCGGCGGCCAGACCTCCCTGCTCTATAAGAACCTCGACAAGGAAGGTCTCACGGTCCAGTCGGGCGCGGGTCACGCGTGCCGCGAACTGCACTGCCAGTTCACGCTGATCGCCGTCGCCAACCCGGCCAATGTCCAGACGCTGGCCGATCTCGAGCCCATCATGCGCGACAGCTTCATCGAGTTCGAAGAGCGCGGCGTGCAGGACGACGACCTGACGCGCGTCAAGTCGTCGATTGTGTCCAACCTGATCTATGGCCTGGAGTCCGTGTCCGGCAAAGTCTCCCGCCTCGCGGCTTATGAGACGTTCGGCGGTACGCCCAACGGCATCGCGGCCGACATTGAACGCTATCAGGGCGTGACCAAGGAAGACGTCGTGCGCGTGTATAACGAGTACATCAAGGACAAGCCCGCCGTCATCATGTCCATCGTGCCCAAAGGCCAGCCGCAGATGGTGGCCGCCGCCGATACATGGGACCGCTACGAGCGTACCATCCCGGAACGCGAGGCCGAAGCCGATGTGGACTGGTCCGCCCCGACGGATGATTTCGACCGTTCCGCCATCCCGGCGCCTGGCGCGAACCCGGCCATCAAGGCACCGGACGTCTACCAGGCCAGCGTCGCCGGCATTCCCGTGCTCGGCGCGGTCAATGCGGAGACGCCGACCACGACGATCCAGATCCGCATGAATGTGGGCCAGAAGGACGAGACGCTAGACAAGCTGGGCCTTGCCTCGCTGACGGCGCAGATGGTCGGTGAAGCCTCCACGACCATGACGGCGGAAGACCGCTCCAACGAGCTCGACAAGCTGGGCTCCAGCGTCAATGTCGGCGCGGGCGACACCTACACGACGGTGACGATCCGGACCCTGTCCGAGAATGTCGACGAGACGGTCGCCATCGCCATGGACGCTCTGCTCAACCCGGCGTTCAACCAGGACGACTTCGACCGTATCAAGGCCAACCAGCTGCAAGGCATCGAAGCCAACAAGAAGGACCCGTCCTCCGTCGCCACCTCCGTCTTCAACAAGATGGTTTACGGCGTTGAAAACGCGTTCGCCCACCCGGGCTCCGGCTCGGCCGACACGGTCGGTTCGATCACGCTGGACGATGTGCGCGGCTTCTACACCCGCACGATGTCGCCGCGCATTGCCAGCGTCTTGGTCGTGTCGGACCTGTCCGAAGGCCAGATCGAAGACGCTCTCGCGCCGCTGTCGGAATGGGAAGGCGGCGACGTCGAACTTGCCGACATGACTCCGTCCCTCTCGGGCACGCCGGGCACGCTATACTTCGTGCACAAGCCGGACGCCCCGCAGTCGGAAATCCGCATCGGCAAACCGTCCCTCGCCTACTCGCCGACGGGTGAGTTCTACCGGGCGACGCTGATGAACTTCCCGCTCGGCGGTGCGTTCAACTCGCGCATCAACCTGAACCTGCGCGAAGAGAATGGCTACACGTACGGCGCTCGCGGCAGCTTCGTCGGTCAGGAAGACCGCGGCCAGTACCGCGCCTCCGCCGCCGTGCGGGCCGACGTGACGCTGGAGTCGGTGCAGGAGTTCTTCAACGAAATCGGCGAGTTCCACGAGAGCGGACCGACGGAAGAGGAGATCGCGTTCACGAAAGCCGCCATCGGCCAGTCCGAAGCACGCCGTTATGAAACGCCGTTTCAGAAGCTGAACATCCTGGCCCGGATGGACACGTACGAAGTCGGCACGGACCACATCGAGGCGCAAAAGCGCATCCTCGAAGCGTTCACGCAGGCGGACAGCGCGGCTCTGGCCGCCGAGCACCTGGACCTGGACGACATGCTGGTCGTGATCGTGGGGGACCGCGAGACGCAGATGGAGCGCCTGGAGACGCTCGGCCTGCCGATCGTGGAAGTCGACGAGGACGGCAACCCGATCTAGCCGGGACCGTCACCGCACATGGAAAAGGCCGCTCCTCGGAGCGGCCTTTTTTTGTCTGGGTA
This sequence comes from uncultured Algimonas sp., assembly GCA_964445685.1. Classification (GTDB taxonomy): domain Bacteria; phylum Pseudomonadota; class Alphaproteobacteria; order Caulobacterales; family Maricaulaceae; genus Litorimonas. The sequence continues at coordinate 651 of CAYULR010000258.1, read as the reverse complement.
CGAGGCGGCCGGTTAGGCGTTCAGCAGCCCCCGGTGCACCAGCAATTCCGCGATCTGCACGGCGTTCAGGGCCGCGCCCTTGCGCAGATTGTCGGACACCACCCACAGGTCGAGCGTGTTGTCCTGCGTGCTGTCTTCGCGGATGCGGGAAACGAAGGTCGCGAACTCGCCGACGCATTCGATCGGCGTGATGAAGTTGACCTCATCGCTCTGCGGTTGGTCGATGACCATCAGGCCGGGGCTTTCACGCAGCAGCGAACGCGCATCGTCGGCGGAGAGCTCTTCGCCCAGCTCGACATTGATGGCTTCGGCGTGACCCACAAAGGTCGGCACACGTACACAGGTCGCCGCGACCTTGATCGAAGAGCCGAGGATCTTCTTGGTCTCGACCTTCATCTTCCACTCTTCCTTCGTGTAGCCGTCTTCCATGAATACATCGATGACGTTGAAGGCGATCTGCTTGGGGAAGTTGACGGCGGGCAGGTCGTCATTGGCGTAGATGCCCTTGGTCTGCAGCCACAGCTCGTCCATCGCCTTTTTCCCCGCACCCGAAACAGACTGGTAGGTCGAGACGACGACGCGTTTCACGGTGGCGCGGTCATGAAGAGGCTTCAGCGCCACAACCATCTGGATGGTGGAGCAGTTGGGGTT
>CAYULR010000257.1:0-3957 GCA_964445685.1 uncultured Algimonas sp. | reverse complement strand
GAAGAGGCGGGCGACGACGACGTGTTCCGCAAGCTGGCCGCCGACCTGTCGTCCGCGGGCGTGACCATGTCCGACCAGGCGATCCGCGACCGTATGGCCGAAGAGCTGCGCGTGGCCCGCGAAGCCGTCTACGGCGAGGACTAGGCGCACCCTAGTCGGCGCGCCGCGCGTCCGTTAAAGCCCCAAGCATGACCAGAGCCCTTACCCAGCGGACCGCCCTCTATCCCGGTACGTTCGACCCGATGACCCTCGGTCATCTGGACATCCTCAAGCGCGCGTCGCGACTGTGCGACAAGCTGGTCGTGGGCGTGGCCATCAACCGCAACAAGAACCCGCTCTTCGCGCTGACAGAACGGGTGCAGATGGTGGAGAACGTCGTCGCGCCCTTCCGCGAGCGCATCGAGGTCGAGGTGAAGCCCTTCGAAGGCCTGCTGATCCACTTCGTCGAGGAATGCGGCGCGAACATGATCGTCCGGGGACTGCGCGCCGTGTCGGACTTCGAATACGAATTCCAGATGGCCGGCATGAATGACCGCCTGAACCCCGACATCGAGACCGTCTTCCTGATGGCCGACCCGCAATACCAGACCATTGCGTCGCGCCTCGTCAAGGAAATCGCCCGCCTCGGCGGAGAGATCGACCAGTTCGTGACGCCCGACGTCGCCACAGCCCTGAAATACAAGTTCCAACGATGACCCAGACCTTCCGCCTGAGCGGCCTCGCCGCCCTGACCCTCGCGCTCGCCGCCTGTTCCGACTCCCCCGCAACGTCCTATAATGACGGCGCGGTCGAGGCGGGCTCCGACATTCCGGAATCGGCGTGGCGCACGGTCGACCCCGAAAACCTGATGATCATCGAAACCACGCAAGGCACGGTGGGCGTGGAACTCTACCCCGAGATCGCGCCGCTGCACGTCGCGCAAATCAAGGCGCTGACGCGGGACGGCTTCTACGACGACGTGCCGTTCCACCGGGTGATCGACGGCTTCATGAACCAGACGGGCGACGGCTCCAACGGCAACGGCACGGGCGACAGCGACCTGCCCAATGTCGAGGCTGAGTTCACCTTCCGCCGCGGCGAGGAGATCGAGCTGACGCTGGTGGCTGCACGCGAAGGCACGCGCAACGCGGAAGCGTCGATCGCGACGGGCTTCTACAAGGCGCTGCCCATGGCCAGCCAGCCCATCAGCCAGGCGGTCATGACCCACGACAACAAGGTCGCCGCCTTCGGCCTACACTGCCCCGGCGTGACCTCCATGGCGCGGGCGTCCGACCCGAACAGCGCGAACAGCCAGTTCTTCCTGATGCGCGGAAAGGCCGAGCACCTGGACGGGCAGTATTCGATCTGGGGCAGCACGGTGATGGGTCGCGACCTGCTGGAGACCTTCAACATCGGCACGGTGGGGCAGGGGCCGGTGTTCGAGCCGGACCGCATGACCCGCGTGCGCATTGCCGCTGACATGCCGGACGGCGCGCGGCCCGACGTGCAAGTGCTGGACACCACGTCGGACGGCTTCACTGCCTGGATCGGCAGCCAGACCTACGGCGACATCTGCGACATCGACCTGCCGTCGCGCACGCTCTAGCGGCTTTCCGCTCCACTCGTCTCTGTTGGACGGACTGACGCTGCTCATTGTGTGTTCACGCCGGATGCCGCAATCGGGGCGTCCGACATGACACTGGCGGGCTGCGATGCGCGGACCCGCATTCTCACCAAAGGACTCTGACGATGAAATCCGTCTCCTTCTTCCTGGGCGCCGCCAGCCTCCTGGCGCTCCTGCCCGGTCTTGCCGTGGCCCAGTCCGCCGATGCGTCGGTGGAAGGCCCAGCGGCCGCGGTCGTGCCGGACCTGCCCGACGCGGCATGGCGCACGGTCGATCCGGAACAGCTGCTGCTGATCGAGACGGCCTACGGGACGGTCGGTGTCGAGCTCTACCCCGAGATCGCCCCGCTGCACATCGAGCGCATCAAGCTGCTGACCCGCCAGGGTTTCTACGACGACGTTCCGTTCCACCGGGTCATCCGCGGGTTCATGAACCAGACGGGCGACGGGGAGCTGGGCAACGGCGCGGGCGGCAGCGACCTGCCGGACCTGCCGGCCGAATTCACCTTCCGCCGGTCCGAGGACATGGTCATCGCACCGGACGAGGCGGCCGGGTTCTACAAGGCGCTGCCCGTCAGCAGCCAGCCTTCCGCACAGGCCTGGATCACGCCAGACGGCAAGGTCGAGGCCCACGGTTTCCACTGCGAGGGCGTCGTGTCCGCCGCGCGGACCAACGATCCCAACACGGCCAACAGCCAGTTCTTTCTGATGCGCGGCCAGAACGAGAACCTCGACAAGACCTACTCCATCTGGGGCGCGACCGTGATGGGGCGCAACATCCTGACGCGCATCCGCGTGGGGACGGTGGGCGACGATCCGTCCTTCGTGCCCGACCGGATGAGCCGCGTGCGCATCGCCGCCGACCTGCCGGAAGGCGAGCGCCCGACCGTCCAGGTCATCGACACAGCCGGTGCGGAATTCCAGAATTGGATTGCACTTCAAAGCTATGACGATATCTGCGAGATCGAATTGCCGACCCGGACGTTGTAAGGCGTCCACGATTTCAATCTCGAAGACCTCACCCTGAAAGGTTTCCCATGTCCGAAAAACTCATCCTGAATGTCGACACGCAGTCGGGCCAGACCGGCGACATCACCATCCTGCTGCGCCCCGACCTTGCGCCCAAGCACGTCGCGCAGATCACGCAGCTGGCCAAGGACGGCTTCTATGACGGCCTGACCTTCCACCGCGTCATCGACGGCTTCATGGCGCAGGGCGGTTGCCCGGACGGCACCGGCATGGGCGGCGCGAAGAAGCAGATCCCGGCCGAGTTCAACAAGCACCCGCACCTGCGCGGCGTCTGTTCCATGGCCCGCAGCCAGAACCCTAACAGTGCCTCCAGCCAGTTCTTCATCTGCCTCGACGATGCGCAGTTCCTCGACGGCCAGTACACGGTCTGGGGCGAAGTCGAAGACGGCATGGACCTGGTCGACGCGCTGCCCAAGGGCGAGCCGCCGCGCTACCCGGGCAAGATCGTCAAGGCCTCCGTCGTCGAGGGCTAACGCCTCTCCTCATGGACGTCGGCCTTTTCGACTTCGATCTGCCGGAGAGCTCCATCGCCCTCCGGCCCGCCGAGCCGCGCGATTCCGCGCGGCTTTTGCGTGTTGGCGAGACGCTGTCCGACCACGTCGTCACGGACCTGCCCGACCTGTTGCAGCCCGGCGACCTGCTGGTGCTCAACGACAGCCGTGTTTTTCCGGCGGCGTTGAAAGGCCTCCGGCCCGCCCGCGCCCATGGCGGCGGCGGAGACGTGTCGGTCGATGTGAACCTGCTGGAGCGCGCGGACGGACCAGGGCGCGACCCGTCGTCTGACTGGGTCGCCTTCGTCCGGCCCGCCAAGCGCTTGCGCGAAGGCGACACGGTCTCCTTCGGCGATCTGTCCGCCACCGTGCTGAGCCGCGAAGGCGCGCAGGCCGTGCTGCGGTTCGACAGGTCCGGGCCCGCTCTCGATCAGGCGTTCGAAGCCGTGGGCTACATGCCGCTGCCGCCCTATATCGGCAGAAAGCGCGCCGTGGATGCGCGGGACCGCGCAGACTACCAGACCGTCTATGCCGATCCGGACAAGTCCGGCTCCGGCGCCGCGCCGACGGCCGGGCTGCACTTTACACGCGGTCTGTTCGAAGCTTTGGGCACGCGCGGGGTCGAGATTACGCAGGTCACGTTGCATGTTGGCGCCGGGACGTTCCTGCCCGTCAGCGCGGACAGCACGGACGATCACGACATGCATAGCGAGCATTTCATCATCACGCCGTCCGCCACGGAAGCCGTGAACCGCGCCAAGCGCGAAGGCCGCCGCGTGGTGGCCGTCGGCACGACGGCGCTGCGCACGCTGGAAGGCGCGCAGCGCGTGGACGG
>CAYULR010000256.1:0-3985 GCA_964445685.1 uncultured Algimonas sp. | reverse complement strand
ACGTGCTGGTAATCCAAAACCCAAAGACCTCCCGGCACACCGTCGCTCTGAGCGTGACCCGCCAGGCGGAACCCCAATGCGAGGAGAACGGCCCCGAGGATCGCAATGACGGGCCGTTGGAAGACGGCAGCACCCGCAATCAAGATGGTCCCAGCCAGAAAGGCGAAGATCTGATTCCGAACGCCCGGCCACATCCAGCCGAACTTGGAGAAATCGAACAGGTTCGACGGATCGCCGACGATCTCCAGATTGAGGCCCAGGAGCCGGACACACACAGCCAACGAGACGAGCGTGGCGGCCACCCATAGCCAACGCCGCGAGGTCGCAATGCCTAGCGCGTGATGGGTGGCTGCCCCGATCCCGAAGAGAATGCCTGCATAGGACAGGGCTTTCGACGATATGATTAGCGCGCTTGTCACGCTACCCGGAGACGACCGTAAATGAGATCTCGCCGGTCATCACATGGCCGTCACCGGCAACGGCCCGCCATGTCAGCGTATAGTCTCCAGGACCAAGGTCCGGTAGCGTCACGGCATGCGTCCTGCTCATGGACTTCGCCGTTTCCAACGAAGTCTCGGTCTCATGTGCGCTGTGCAGCGTAACCGATGCGAGCCCGACCGCTTTCGCGAACTCAAGCTCCAACACGTCCGGAGCGTTGGCGATTTTGGAGCCGGCTTCGATGTTGGAGTTCGTAAGTGACGTGTGAGCCAGGGCCGGAATGGCAGCGCCTAGAAGCAGCCCGGTGGCTGCCAAGACTGCGATCGATAGATGTTTCATAGTCTGGTCCTTTCGGTTGATGATGATTCCGCCATCACATTGTGGCCTTGACGATCATCCAGATGCCCATGCCCATCATGGCGAGGTTCTCGGAAAGCGACACGAAGCCGAGCGGCACATTGGTGCCGCCGCCCGTGCAGGCGCATTTAAGGTCGCGCTTGTCGATGTAGACGGCCTTAAAGACGCTCCACGCTCCAATCGTACCGATGAAGAGCGCGACAGGGGCCGCGATGAGACCCCAAATCCCTCCGGCAACCATCAGGACGGCGGCAAACAACTCGGCATAGGGGTAGATATAGGCGTAGCGAACGACTCGCCGGGCGAGAACGTCGTAGTTGAGGAACATGTTGGAGAAGGCGTCCAGATCGCGCAGCTTTAGCATGGCGAGCATGGCCATGGAGAAGGCCACGAACCACTCAACCGTCCGAACGGTGAACAGATCGCCCGTCAGTGCCCAGACGGCTGCTATAGCCAGAAGGGCGGCCACGGCGAAGACGACGAGGACCGGCGTATAGGTCTTCTCGTTCGGATCCTTGACCTCGTAGCCGAAATGCTTGCGCAGCGCGTCATAGCCACCGATCCGGTTATCGGATGTCTCCGACCCGATGAATGTCTGGGGCGTCGTCTTTACGCCCCATTTATCCTTGAACGCATCCGTTTCCGGTCGGCTCGTCAAGTGGTGGTCCTCGACCGTGAAACCCTTCCGTTCCAGCAGGTCCACCGTCTTCAGGCCGAACGGACAGATATGCTCGTCCGTCACCATGCGGTAGACGATGGCCTTGCGGCCTTGTGCGGTCTCATCGACCACAAGTTCTTCGGCGATGCTCATGGATCCGTCTCCTAGTTTTCCGGCTGGACATAAATGTCGTCGGTAATGTCATCGGCACTTGGAACGACCGGAAAGCTCTCCGGCGCGGCGCGGCGGTCGGCCTCCTGCGGCGTGCGGGCCTCGCCATTGGCCTCGATGTCGGCCAGGAGCCACTCCATCAGCGCAATCTCGTATTCCTGCACTTCAACGATCTCGGCGGCCAACTCTGCGACGCGGTAATCAGAGAACTCGGCGCGCGAACTGGTCATGACGGCCACGGAGTGGTGCGGGATCATCGACGTCATCCAGGACTCGTCTTGAACGGTTTCCTGCGAACGCACGAGCCAGAGAGCGACGATGAATAAGGCGATTGCGCCAGAGAAAATAGCGATGTTCGCCGTCTTGTTCTTGTACATGTTCAGCATGAAGGCGAGCATGACGACCGTCATCACAGCCGCCATAATGAACGTCATATACATGCGGATCTCAGACAGAACGACATGCTCCGCCCGGTCAATGTTGAGAAACATCAGAAGATACATCAGCACGGCGGACGTACCAATCATGGCAAAGAAAACGAAATAGCTACCCCCGTGCTTCATGCCTGAATGAGGCTTCGTTCGGGAGGCTCCGTTGGTTTTCTCGACTTTGATATCGGTCATTGGGTGTCCTTTCTGGGACATCTGGGTTTGAGGGACGGGGGAGCGGAAAGACGGCTTTGACGATCGCGTGTAGAATTCATCACGATCTTCATTCGCGATCTTCGTTGTCATGACGGCTGAAAACCGTCGCCTTTTCCGCATCGAAAATAAGCGTCGCGAATGGCTCGGTGACGCCCTCAACATCCATGCCAGGCGCACTGGCAGGCATGCCGGGAACGGAAAGCCCGACCGCGTCCGGACGTTCTGAAAGCAGACGTTTTATATCGCTTGCCGGGACATGGCCTTCGAGAACGTACCCGCCGATCCTTGCGGAGTGACAGGACGCCAGTTGCGTTGGGATGCCGAGCGTTTCCCGGATCGGCGTCAGATCCGCATGATCGTGCACGGTCACACGAAAACCCTCGGCTTCGACATGCTCGACCCACTTCAGGCAACATCCGCAAGTCGGCGTTCGGTGCATGGTGATGTGCGTGGTCGCCAGTGTCGACGAGCGGTCCTCAGCCGTGGAATCCGGAGTTTCTGCATCGCCCAAGCAGGCGGCGAGGCCGAGGGCCGCCAAACCGGAAATCGCAAGAGCCCGCATCATGGCTTCGGCCCGCAGCAGCATCTGCCGCTCACCTTGTGCTTTGGATCGTCGCTTTGCTTCTGGTGCGCCTTGGGACGCACCGAAGCCGGCGCGTTCACGCTCTTTGTATCGTCGGCTTTTACGCTGGTATCACAGCAACTTCTTTCAGGATCGGTCATTGATTAGTCCTTTGTCTAAAGAGTCGTTTCCGTTTGAAACGGGGAAGAGGAGGGTGCCGCCTGACGTCTTCGCTTCAAACGCAGAAACGGCTTCTCGATCAGGTGCCAACTCGCTGCCGACAAGCCGAGCCAGATGGGTGTCGAGAGGAGCGCGAGTGCAATCGGTCCGGTGTCAGGTCGCAGGAACATGACGGCCTGCATCACCGGATAGTGCCAAATATAGATTCCGTAGGAATAGTCCGGGATGGACACGACGGAGGCATGAGTATTGTCCGAGAGGCCCAGGCGCAGCATCAAACCCGTCAGCGCCAGCGTGGCCAGAAGCTCGCCGACCGCGCCGCTGCCCAGCCAGAGAAAGGCGACGACCGCAGTCAGGACGAGCCCCCAATGCGGTCGGCGTGCGCGCGGCCAGTGCCACAGGCACATCCCGAGCAGAAAGCAGGAGGACAGGCGCAGAAGCGGCATGAAGCCTGACGGTAAAGTCGTGACGTCAAACGCGTGTGGCAGCATGAGATATGCAGCTTGGACAGTAAGGAATGCGCAGAGCGTCAGAACCGGTCGTTTGAGCACCCCGATAGCGAATCCAACAGCAGCCAGAATGTACGCAGCAATCTCATAGCGGATTGTCCAGAGTGGCCCGTTGAAATCGGCTTCTAGGTTGCCAGCAAAGATACCGCCTGGGGCGTTTTGAGGATCACCCAGCAGCAAAACGCGCATGACGTATGACCACGTCTCGATTGAAACGACATTCGCGAGACTTCCAGGCTGCGAGAACACAGGCGAGAACACGAAGGCGAATGCCAACATCAGAACAATAAGCGCGGGGTAAATTCGCAAAGCCCGGGATAGCGCATAGGCTTTAAGGTTACCCCGAAGGGACAAGCTCTTCGCGATCAGCATTCCGCTAAGAACGAAAAACCCATTCACGGCCATGTAGCCGCCCGTCCACTGATGAATGCGAATGGGCTCGTAGGCCGTCGTCAGAAGGAACACG
>CAYULR010000255.1:0-4022 GCA_964445685.1 uncultured Algimonas sp. | reverse complement strand
CGGCTTCGCTGAGGCGTTCATGCTGGGCGAGCGCGGCGACATAGGCGTGCATGGCGTCGGACGACCAGTCGGTCGCGGTCCAGCGCGTATGCGCGCGGTCGCCCGTGTCGCGGGCGATCTGCGCATGGTGTTCGGTCTCGGATTGCAGGGCCGTGTCGACGCGGCCCACATGTTGTTCGATCAGCTGCGCGGCCAGGTCCTGCGGCATGTCCTGACGGCGCAGGGCCGCTTCGCGGATCAGGTCGTCCCGTCCGGCCAGCTTCACCATGCGGGCTGCGTCCTCTTCCGAGATCAGCGCGGAGTCGTTGGCCGCCAGCGCGGCCACGGAGTCGGGATCGCCGAAACGGATGACGGCCCCGCTGAGACGGCGCGACAGGTGCGGGCGCGACGCGATGGCCTGCGCCTTGGTTCCGGCCCGGGAGCGCAGCACGCAGATCAGGTCGTCATCCGTGACCACCGGAGAGCCGGACAGGACGGGCAAGGCGATGCTGTCCACGTCGTTGGCCAGGCGGTTGGCGACGGCGCGCGGCAGGTTGGACGACAGGCGCAGCGTAACGGCGAGGGCTCGGCGCACTTCCTCCGTCACATCGCGCGACAGCGTATCGAACAGCCGCGCGGCCAGGCGGCGTTCCGTATCGGACAAAGGGATATCGCGGATTGCGCGGCCAATGGCCTGCGTCGCCAGGGCGCGGGCTTCGGTCGATTCGGCCGACATGGCCGTTTCGATCATTTCGGATGGAACAGGTCCCAGCGACACTCGCGGCCTCCGCGCATGGATAGTCGCGAACAGCTAGGCCGACAGGGTTAACCAGGGCTTACCGCACCGGGTCATCGGCCATATGTCTTGGGAGAAAAGGAAACTTCGCGATGGTACCGCCTCGTGGATTCGAACCACGGGCCTCTTGCGCCACAAGCAAGCGCTCTAACCTACTGAGCTAAGGCGGCAATCCATCGCGAAGGGCGACCCTTTAGACAAGGGCCGCCCAGGCTTCAAGCGGCGATTGCGGGCTTTTTGGGCCTAAATGGAGGCCTACGCCTCTGCCGGAATGTCGAGGCTCTGGTAGCCGCGGCTGCCCAGCTTTTCCTGCGCGGTGATGTAGTCGGACAGCTCCTGCGCGCGGCGCTGCGGCGTCGGGTGCGTGGACAGGAATTCCGGCCCGCGCGATCCGCCAGCGGCCTCGCCCATCTTCTCCCACAGGCGCACGGCCTGGTACGGATCGTACCCCGCCTGCGCCATGTAGCGCGCGCCCAGACGGTCCGATTCGAGCTCCTGACGGCGGCCATAGGGCAGCACGACACCGAGCTGGAAGCCCATGCCGAGCGCGGCCTGCAGATACTGCGTGTTGCGCCCGGCGCTGCGGACGCAATCATTGTACTCGCGCTGGCTGCGGGCTTGGCGGCAGCGCTTCTGCAGCTGCGACCCGGCGAGGATCGTGCCGCCTGCGATTGCGAGCTGTCCGAGCATCATCTGGCTGTAGCGCTCCCTTGCATGCGCGCCGGTGACGTGACCGACCTCGTGACCCATGATGGCCGCGATCTGGTCGTCCGTTTCGGCGAAATCCATCATGCCCTTGTAGAAACCCACGCGGTTGCCCGGCAGGACGAAGGCGTTCTTCGTGTCCGTGTCGAACACGGCATAGTCCCAGTTCCGGTCGGCTTGGCCTGCGCCGCGCGAGATGCGGGAGCCGATGTTGCGCAGGCGGTTCGTGTAGCGCGGATCGTTCGAGGTCGGCGTCTGGCGGCGGACGTCATTCCAGCTCTGCTGCGCGGCCTGGGCCAGGGCGGCTTCGCTGGGGGCGAAAGCCAGAAGCTGCGAGCGGCCCGTGACCGGATTGGTCGAACAGGACGCCAGACCCGCACCGGCCGCGACCGCGCCGGACGCCCCGAGATATTTCAGGAACTGACGCCGGAACAGCGACTCGGCGTCGTGCTTGGCGGGGACGGCGGGATGGGCATTACACATAATTGATTTCTCCTGACATCAGGTGGCGGGCCTTCTCCGTTGGTTAACGGACTTAAACAGTTTACAGTTCCGATGAAAGCCACCTTCCCGTCAGACACGTTCCAAGCTGAACGGATGCTGACGTCACCGCTGTCGAAAGTCATGGCATGAAAGCCGTTCTCATTGGTCTGGGCGTCATCCTCCTCGCGGGGCTCGGACTGCTCTTCATCGCTCCGGGACTCGTGCCGTCGGAGACGTACAAGACCCGCATCGAGGCGGAGCTGTCCGGGTCGCTGGGCCGGACAGTGACCATCGACGGCGATGTCGGCCTGTCCACCTTCCCCGTCATCCGCGCCCGGGCCGGACAGGCGCGGATCGCCAATCCGGACGGGTTTTCGCGCGACACGATGGCGTCGATGGAAGGCCTGGATGCACGCATCCGCCTGTGGCCGCTGTTGTCGCGCCGCGTCGAGATTGCGAGCTTCACCCTCATCCGCCCCGATATCGCCCTGGAACGCCGCGCGGACGGCGAGGCGAACTGGGAGTTCGCACAGGACGAAGTGGACGATGCACCCGCGCAGGGTGGGCCGTTCCGCCGGGACGGCCGATACACGGACTTCGACCCCCGCCTCGACCGTTTGCGCATCGAAGACGGGCGCATCGCCTATTCGGACGCCGTCGCGGATCGGACCCACGAACTGACGGATGTCGATATCACCCTCGCCATGCCGGGACTGCGCGAAGCGTTGGACATCGAAGGATCGCTGGTCGCGGACGGCGAGCCCGTCACGCTGGATATCGCGATGGACAGTCCCGGTGCGTTCCTGGACGGCGACGTAGCGACACTGGCCGGACGGCTGACGGCGGCGGGCGTGTCCGTTGATTTCGACGGGACCATTCCTGCCGGAGAGGCGCTGGCCTATGCAGGACGGCTCGACGCCGAACTCGCGACGCCGGAGCGCATCCAACGCTGGCTGCCGGAGCCGGTCCCCGCCCTGGACCTGCTGTCCAGCGCGTCCCTGTCCGGACAGCTGACCTATGACGGGGCCGACCAAGCCGTCTCCATGAGCGATATGACTCTCGAGGCCAAGGGTGACAGTCTGTCCGCCCAGTTCCAGGGCAATGCCGGGTTTGCAGACACCTTTGATGCGGGCGGCTCCTACTCGCTCGACGTGCGGAATCCGCTAGCAATGGGACGCGCTGTCGCGAAGATGCAGCCGGAGTTGGACCTGTCCGGCCTCGAGCAGATCAGTTCGCTGAAGTCGGACGGCACGGTCCGGGTCAGCGGGCCCGATGTCACGCTGAGCGACATGACGGCCGAGGTCGATGGCGAGGCTTTGTCCGGGACGATCCAGGGTTCTGCCGGATGGGTTGCGCAGACCTTATCCGCCGACGCCGCCTACGACGTCACCCTGGCCGATGCCGGGCCGACGCTCCGCGCTTTCGTGCCCGACCTGACGCCCGATGCCGACGTGCTGGGCGAAGTCACGCTTGCGGGTCGCGCGGCGACATCGGGCGATGTCGTCACCCTGACGGACCTGACCGCCCGGACGCAAAGCCCCCTCGTCCAAAGCGAATTTAGCGGCGACGTCACCCTGGCGGAGGACGGCCCGGTCGTGGACGGCACGCTGTCCGCGATCGTCGCGGACGCCGCCCAGCTGAACCAGGCCATCACAGCCGACATTCCCTACGCCGATGTCGTCGGCCAGATCGAAGTCGCCAGCGCGGTGGAAGGCTCCGCAGGCAGTCTGAGCCTGTCCGACCTGACAGCGGGTTTGAGCGGCGGTGCGCTCAACGGCGCCTTCTCGGGCCGGGCGACGGTGAACGATACGCCGTCCCTGGACGGAACACTGGAAGTCAGCGGGCCGTCCCTCCGCGCGATCACCGCGCGCACGGGCACGGACCTCCCGCCCTCGACCGACAACGGCGCCGTCTTCGAAGCCTTCGCCCTGTCCGGCAAAGTCTCAGGCCCGGCGGACAACATCCAGCTGACCGGCGCTACGGTCAGGCTCGACGAGATCGAGGCGGCGGGCATGTTCGGCGTGGACCTGCAGGGCGAGCGGCCGCAGCTGACCGGGAC
>CAYULR010000254.1:3208-4071 GCA_964445685.1 uncultured Algimonas sp. | reverse complement strand
GTTTGCCCAGCGCGTAGCCCTGCGCGGCGTCTATGCCCAGCCTGCGCACGAAATCCAGCAGTTCGCGCGTCTCGATCCCTTCCGCGATGAAGCGCACATCCAGCGGCTCGCGCAGCGATAAAAGCGCCCGCAGAATGGCGCGATCCCTCGCATTGTTGAAAGCGGCGGCAACGAAGCCGCCATCGATCTTCAGCCAGTTGGCGGACAAAGCGCGCAGATAACGAATGGACGCGGCCCCCGCACCGACATCGTCCAGACAGACCGGATGGCCGCGCGACTTCAGCTCCGTGAGCAGGCTTTCGGCCATATCAATCCGGTCCATGTCCCAGCTTTCCGTCAGTTCCAGAACCAGCTTGGTCGGGGAGGCCGTCAGGGCGGTCAGGCAGGCCATGACGGACGGTTTGAACGTCTCCCGGTCCACGGAGGCCCCCGACAGGTTGATGGCGATACCCGGGCCGTCCGGGTCGTCATTTAGAACGAGGATCGCCTGCGCCAGCATGGACAGGTCGAGATCGCGGATCACGCCGCTGATCTCCGCCGGGCGGATGACGCCCTGCGTACCCTGGCCTTCGAACCGGACCAGCCATTCATAGTGATGGATGTGCCCGTTTTGCAGGTCCACAATGGGCTGGCGCATCACGCGGTAGCGTTGTTCGGACACGTGCTCGCGGAAACCCGCGGCAGTCAGGACGTTTGACAGGGACGGCATGGGGGCCTCCTAGCGCAAAGGCGCTAAGAGGCGGTTTACGCGTGCGCCTAACTGCCGAGCGTGCGCTGCGCGATTTCCAGCACGTTCTTGCTGGGCTTGGCGTCGATGATGCGCTGCAGCTCCGCCTGGATCAGGCCTTGGCGTTTGCTGTCCA
>CAYULR010000254.1:2803-3198 GCA_964445685.1 uncultured Algimonas sp. | reverse complement strand
AGGCGTGCGGCGTCGCTGGGGTTGCGGGCGTCCATGTCGAGCACCTGGTCGGCGAAGAAGCGGTAGGCGGAGCCGTCCAGCTTGTGGAACAGCTTGGCGTTCCCCATGGCGAACCCGCCCACCAGCGCGCGCACCCGGTTGGGGTTGTTGCGCTCGTAGGTCGGGGTTTCGGCCAGGCGCGTAATGGCGTGAATGCCGTCCGCGTGGTTGCGCATGGCCTGCACGGAGAACCACTTGTCGAGCACGAGCGGCGTGTCCTTCCAGCGCTCGAAGAACTCTTCCATGCTCTGTTCCACGCGCTGCCCGCCGAGGCGCGACAGAACAACCAGCGCGCCGAGTTCGTCCGTCATGTTGGTCGCGCGGTCGAGCTGTTTGGAGGCGAGCGGGGCGGCCAT
>CAYULR010000254.1:0-2793 GCA_964445685.1 uncultured Algimonas sp. | reverse complement strand
GGTCGAAGCGCGCAGCCAGCAATGTCAGGCAGCGGCCTTTCAGGGCACGGCGTCCGGCGGCTTGCGCATCCGGCGAGAACGGACCCACATCGATGCGGTCGCGGTAGCTTTGCAGCAGTTCCTCGCGCAGCCCGTCTGCCACGGCGCGCGACAGCCAGTTGCCCGCCTCGTACACCGCGATGGGGTCCACGGGCGCGGCGGCCATCAGCACTTCCATGGAGGTCGGCGGGGTCAGGACCAGCGCCTTGAACGCATCGTCGAACTGCGGGTCGGCCAGCGTCTTGCCCAACGCCTCGACATAGGCGTCCAGCGACGGGTCGGCGTCCGGCATGTCGCCCGCTTCCAGCGCCTTGGCGCAATCGGCCAGCAGGCGGCGCGCCAGCGTCTGGCCCGCTTCCCAGCGGTTGAACGCGTCCGGGTCATTGCCCATCAGGCGGACGAGGTCGGCCGTGGAGGCGTCGCTGTCCAGCTTCACGGGGGCAGAAAAGCCCTGCAGCACGGAGAGCGAGTGCGGCACGTCGAAGCGCGGGTAGGAGACGTCTTCGTCCTCCGTCGTCATCACGGTCAGCTGCGGCTCCATCAGGGGGCCGTCATCGCCGATGGCCTGCCAGCGGATCGGCAGAACCAGCGGTTCCTTGGTGGGCTGCCCGGGCGTGGGCGCGGTGGCTTGTTCGAACGACACGACCTGGCTGATGACCGGCGTGGTCGGAGTCTGGTGACGGCGCACGGTCAGGCGCGGCGTCCCGGCCTGGCGGTACCACTGCATGAATTGCGACATGTCCTCGCCAGACGCTTCCTCGAAGCAGGCCAGGAATTGCTCGACCGTCGCGGCTGTCCCGTCGAGGCGGTCGAAATAGACATCGCAGCCCCGGCGGAACGTCTCCTCTCCCAGCCACGTCTGGAGCATCCGGATCAGCTCCGCGCCCTTTTCGTAGATGGTCGCCGTGTAGAAATTGTCGATCTTCAGATAGCTGTCGGGCCGCACCGGATGGGCGAGGGGGCCGGCATCTTCGGCGAACTGCCGGGCCCGGAGCGCGCGGACATCCTTGATGCGCTGCACCGCCGCGCCGCGCTGGTCGGCGGAAAACTCCTGGTCGCGGAAGACGGTGAAGCCCTCCTTCAGGCAGAGCTGGAACCAGTCGCGGCAGGTGATGCGGTTGCCCGTCCAGTTGTGGAAGTATTCGTGCGCGACGACGCTTTCGATGCGTTCGAAGTTCAGGTCCGTCGCCGTCTGCGCGTCCGCCAGCAGGAGCGCGGAGTTGAAGACGTTCAGACCTTTGTTCTCCATGGCACCGAAGTTGAAGTCCCGCACCGCAACGATCATGAACCGGTCCAGGTCGTATTCCCGGCCAAAGGCGCGTTCGTCCCAGGCCATGGAGCGTTTCAGGCTGTCCATGGCGTAGGCGGCGCGCGGCGCGTCGCCCGGATCGACAAAGATTTCCAGCGGGATGTGCCGCCCGCTCATCGTGGTGAAGCTGTCTTCTAGCAAGTCGAACTCGCCCGCGACCAGCGCGAAGAGGTAGCACGGTTTGGGGAATGGGTCGTGCCAGACCGCGAAGTGCCGCCCGTCCGGCAGGTCGCCGCCGTCCACCTTGTTGCCGTTGGCCAGCAGCGTTGGATATTGCGCCTTGTCCGCTTCGATCAGCACCGTGAACACGCTCATCACGTCCGGGCGGTCGGGATAGTAGGCGATGCGCCGGAAGCCTTCCGCCTCGCACTGCGTGCAGAACCGCCCGCCGGAGACATAGAGCCCCATTAGCGTCGTGTTGGCGCTCGGGTCGCAGGTCGATGTGACGTTCAGCGTGAAGCTGTCCGGCAGGTTTTCGATGATCAGCTTGTCCTGCGTCAGCCGGTATTCGGTGCGCTTGAGCAGACGACCGTCCACCTCGACGGAGACCAGTTTGATCGCTTCGCCGTCCAGCTCCAGCGGTCCCGGTGCGGTGCGCGTCATCTTCAGCAGCGAGCGGACTTCGGTCTTTTTCGGGTCGAGCCGGAAATCGAAACGCGACTCCTCCAGGTCGAAATTATAGGGCGTGTAGTCCGACAGGCGGGTCGGCTTGGGGGCAGCGTCAGTTCTCATGCCGCGATTTATGCGGCCAGAGCGCCCCGCCCGCAACGACTGCGGAGGGCAAATAACGCATGTTAAGTCTTAATCTACATAAACTATTGAAAGAAAACAGTTTTTCTTGGAACGAATAGGCGGGTCCGGCCATTGATTAGGCAAGACGGGCGCAAACGTGCCCATCGCGACGACAATAGTGCACCTGACCGGGCAGTTCCTTCAACCTTGAACTGTCACGACCTGTGTGCCGCGGTTGAACTCCTAAAACAGGAGACACCTATGTCTAACTTAACCGATAAGAAAATCCTCATCATCGCCGCCGACGGCTTCCAGCAGGAAGAATTCTTCGAGCCGATGAACGAGATGCGCGACCAAGGCGCAACCGTTCACGTCGCCTCGATGAAAACCGAGCCGATCACCGCCGACAGCGAAGAGAAACGCCAGTACACGCCGGAGATGACCTTCAGCGACGTCACCGTCGCCGACTATGACGGTCTGATCATTCCGGGTGGCCTGAAGAACCCCGATACGCTGCGGATGCAGGACGACGCCGTCCAGATCGTTCGTGACTTTGCCGAACAGGGCAAGACGATCGGTGCGATCTGCCACGGTCCGTGGTTGCTCGCCGAAGCCGACGTGATCCAGGGGCGCGAACTGACCTCCTACCCGTCGATCCAGACCGACATGCGCAATGCAGGTGGTCGCTGGACGGATAGCGAAGTCGTGACGGA
>CAYULR010000253.1:0-4086 GCA_964445685.1 uncultured Algimonas sp. | reverse complement strand
CCTCCTGGCGCAACGACGTGGCCGTGGGGGGATACGACGTGGTGAGCTTTCATGCAGGGCGTCCGCTGCGCGGCCGGCCCGAGTTTTCCACCCGTAACCACGGTGCGACCTGGCGGTTCGACACGCAGGCGAACCTGGAGTTGTTCCAGGTGAACCCCGACGCTTTCGCCCCGCAATATGGCGGCTATTGCGCCTGGGCGGTGGCGATGGGCAAGTTGGCGCCCGGCAAGCCGGAGCATTGGCACGTCGAAAACGGACGGCTCTACCTGAACTATTCCACGCGGGTGAAGAAGCGCTGGGACGCGCTGCGCGGCGAGTTCATCCGCGATGCCGACGCCAACTGGCCGGACCTGTTGTTCGACTAGACCCGGCTGCTCAGCTTTGCCTGGCCAGCCAAGCTTTCATCAGCTGGTGCGCGATCGTCGTGCGCGGCGGACGCAGGAAGGCCTGACCCGTCCCGTCAAAGACGGCTTCGACTTCGGCGCGCGTGAACCAACGGGCTTCTTCCAGCTCCTTCGGGTCGATCTCGATGGTGCGGTCGGCGGCCCGGCTGACCATGCCGACCATCAGCTGTGACGGGAACGGCCAGGGCTGGCAGAAAAGGTAGCGGTGATCCGACAGGGTCGCGCCGACCTCTTCCATGCCTTCGCGGCTCGCAGCCTCTTCCAGCGTTTCGCCCGGCGAGACGAAGCCCGCCAGCGCGGAGAAATATCCCGGAGGCCAGCCAGGCCCCCGGCCGAGCAGCACGGAGTCGTCATGTTCGATCAGGAAGATCACGACCGGATTGACGCGCGGAAAGTGCTCCGTCCCGCAATTGGGGCAGATCCGTTTCGCCCCGCCCTCGGCCGAGCGGCTCTCGGACCCGCACTGCGCGCAGAACGGATGTGTGCGGTGCCAGTCGAACAGCGACCGCGCGCGTCCCGCCACGGCCAGAGCATCGGGCGACAGCGTATGTCCTTGCATCCGCAGATCGATGAGCGCGCCGGGCGGCAGTATGTCGTCGGACTTGAGCGACGCGGCGAACACCGGGTCGCCGTCGCCTTCCAGGCCCAGGAAGATCAGCCCCGGATCGAAGAGCGGCAATCCCGCCACAGCGTTCGGCGCGGCCCGCAGCAGCGCCGGGCCGTCGGAGGCGACCTGTCCCTTGTGGAACAGAAGCGCGCTCGCATTGGGGTGGTCGCGCAACCGGGCCAGGGCCTCGTCACTACGGTCCATTTCGGCGAAGTCGACCTGGGAGCCGGCGAACGGGATAGGGCAGTCGGGGAGGAAACGGTCTGACATGGAACCGGGAGTAGGCCGGGGCCGGAATGTTCACAAGCTCTTGTCAGTCCCGGCGGAGCTTGCCATATGCGCTCGCGAAAGACCGGCCCGGACGTGGGCTGTCGCCAACCCGGTCAGGTCGGGAACGAAGCAGCCGTAACGATTCGCCCGCGGGTCGGTGTCCGGTCTTTCACTTATCTCCCAAACATCCAATCTGGCTCCAAAGCTCTCCCACCAGCCCAAGGGCGGCGCGCGCAGCAAAGCGAGCATGGGGTCCTTGGGCTGCTGTTGCAAAGCGACCCGGCGCACCGCGCCGGACCTATCTCCTAGCCTCCACCCGCATCTTCAACGGCTTCTCCGGCCTCACCGTCACCCGCGCCAGCGGCCAGGGATGCTCCCCGTCCAACCGCAAGTGGGCCGTCCGCGCCACGAGCGCCGCCAGCACGACCCCTTCCAACTGCGCGAACCGCGCACCGATGCACACATGCGGCCCCAGCCCGAAAGGCAAGTACTGGAAGCGTCCAATCGTCTCCCGCGCGCCCGGCAGGAAGCGGTCCGGAACGAACGCGTCCGGTTGTTCCCACAGTTTGCGGTGCCGGTGCAGCACCCACAGGTTCCCGAAGACGATCGCGCCCTCCGGCAGCGCGTGCCCGCCCAGCGTCTCGTCCCGGTTCAGCTGTCGCGACAGGAACGGCGCAGGCGGGTAGAGGCGCATCGCTTCTTCGAAACAGGCGCGCGTCCAGGGTAGGGCGTCCGGCCAGTTTTCGGCGGGCTTCGTGGTGTCCAGCGCGTCCACTTCCGCCTCCATCCTTTCGCGCGCCGCCTCGTCTTGCGACAGCAGGTAGAACAGCCAGGTCAGCGCCCGCGACGTGGTTTCGTGACCGGCCGCGATGAAGGTGATCAGCTGGTCCTTCAACTGCTCGTCCGTGAAAGCCTCTTCGCGCAGCAACAGCGTCAGCAGGTCGTCCGGCACGGCTTCGCCCGCGTCCATGCGCGCCCGGCGCGATACGACCAGATCGAAGATATGCGCGCGCAATCGCTTCACCGCGCCCATCTTTCCCACTCGCGTGGGTCGCGGGATCCAGCCAGGCAGATTGGTGAAGTCCAGCGGGTCGGGCCGACCCATGCTGTTCAGGAAACGGTCGATCTCCCGCAGGTTCGTCTGCCGCCCGCCATCCAGCTCGCCGGAGAACAGCGCGTCGGAGAGCACCTGGTAGGTCAGCTCCACGAACATCGCGTCCACGGCGAGGCTCTCGTCCTGGAGCAAGCGCGGCAGGATGGTTTCAGCGGAGCCCGCCATGACCTGCGCGTAGCCATTCACATGGCGCGGCGTGAAGAGCGGGGCGAGCGCGCGCCGGTCGCGCCGCCATTGATCGCCCTCGCTGACCAGCAACCCTTCGCGCAGGACAGGCTTCAGAATGGCATTGCGCAGGGTGGAATGCTCCAGCGCGTCGGCCTTCTCGACAAAGGCCTCCTTCCAGCTTTCGGGCCGTGTCGGCGTGTAGAAGACGAAGCTGCGAGAGCGGGCCACCTCGTCCTCGCCGGTGATGGCCTGCTCCGTCATGCCGTGTAGCGGGTTCTTCGACGCCGCCCGCATGTAGCGCGCCCACTCGATCCAGTCCCACTCGTCTACCGACCGCTCGATCGGCAAAGGCCCCGGCGGCACGAACCGCCCGTCCTCCCAACGCGGTGCGGGACGGACGGAGTAGTCGTGACGGGCGCGGGGCATGGCGTAGACCTTGCGCCCCCGCTACGCTGTGCGCAACCGGGCAGCCTTGCTTTCCAAGTGGGTCTGCCCTGCATATAGTCAGGGCGATGTCAGACGCCTCTCCCGACAAGAAACCCGCCAACGAGACCTACCAGGTCCTCGCCCGCAAATACCGTCCGTCCACGTTTGAAGACATGATTGGGCAGGACGCGATGGTGACGACGTTGAAGAACGCGTTCGAGACGGGGCGTATCGCCCACGCCTTCATGCTGACTGGGGTCCGGGGCATCGGCAAGACGACGACGGCGCGGCTGCTCGCGCGGGCGCTGAATTATGAGACCGACACGGTCGATCATCCTTCCGTCGATCTGGCCACGCCGGGCCGTCACTGCGAAGCCATCATGGCGTCCACCCATATGGACGTGCTGGAGATGGACGCCGCGTCGCGCACGGGTGTCGACAATATGCGCGAGCTGCTGGACGGGGTGCGCTACGCGCCCGCCGATGCGCGCTACAAGGTCTACATCATCGACGAGGTCCACATGCTCAGCGCGGGCGCGTTCAACGCCTTGCTGAAGACGCTGGAGGAGCCGCCGGACCACGCCAAGTTCATCTTCGCCACGACCGAAATCCGCAAGGTGCCGATCACGGTTCTGTCGCGCTGCCAGCGCTTCGATTTGCGCCGGGTGGAAGCCGACGTGCTCGCCGCGCACCTGAAAGGCATTGCGGAGAAGGAAGGCATTGCCGTGTCCGATGACGGCCTCGCCCTGATCGCCCGCGCGGCGGAAGGCTCGGTCCGGGACGGGCTGTCCCTGCTGGACCAGGCCATCGTGCAGAGCGGCCTGAGCGGCGACGAAGTCTCCGCAGAGCAGGTCCGCACCATGCTGGGCCTCGCCGACCGGGTGCGGATCGTCGATCTGTTCGAACACGCCATGAGCGGCGACGGCAAGGCGGCCCTGGCCAGAATGCGCGCCCAGTACGATGACGGCGCCGCGCCGGAAGTGGTGATGAGCGACCTGCTCGATATCTGCCACGAGGTCACGCGCGCCCAGACGCTGGGCGAGGATGCGGCCTTCGATTTCGCGCCGGACCAGATCGAGCGGTTGCGAGGTCTGGGC
>CAYULR010000252.1:1422-4107 GCA_964445685.1 uncultured Algimonas sp. | reverse complement strand
TCAGAAGGCTGATCGCGTTGACCAGATCACCGGTCAGGCGTTCATTGTTGAAGCTTTCGAGGATGACGTAGCCGAAGCCCTCTTCCACCCGGTGCCGGATGGCGCGGCCGCGCACTTGCTGCCGGACGACGGTGACGTCTCGCGGGGCTTCCCCGGGGGTCAGCACGGTCACGACGACTGGGTCGCCTTCCAGCCCCCGGATGCCGGAGACGGCTTCGTCCAACGCCTTGTCTTTTACAGATTCGCCTTCGACCGCCGTGATGAAGTCGCCCGTGCGGATGCCCGCACCATAGGCCGGGCCTTCTTCGAGCGCGTAGCTGATCTTGATGAAGCCGTCCTCCATCAACACTTCGATGCCCAGCCCGCCATACTCGCGGCGAGCGGCCTTTCGCTGTTCGCTGAAGGTCTCTGGCGGGATGTAGCCGGAGTGCGGGTCCAGACGCGTCAGCGCGCCGTTCAATGCCCCGTCGATCAGGTCTTTTGTCTCGACCGGCTCGACATACTCGGCTTCCACGATGGTCAGAATGTCCGCGAATATCCGCAGCTGGTCATAGGACGGCGCGTCCGGTTCATCCGCCAGCGCAAAGGGCAGGGACGCCAGAAGCGCTCCGCCTGCCAATGTCGCTGCGATGATCCCCCGTTTCGCGCTCACTAGTTTTGCAACTCCGCGAGGCGCTGCGAGTAGCGGCCCGTCTTGATCAGGTCGATCGCGCGCTGGAGCTGGTAGTCGTCCTGCACTTCGAAATCTTCCGGCGGATAGTCGATGACGATCTCTTCGGTCTCATCCGTGTCTCCGTCTTCGGCGATGGAGTCCGCATCCTCGTTCTCGATGGAGTTGGGCAGGTCGCTTTCGCTCGGACGTGAATGGTCTTCGCCGTCATTCGGGAAAGAGGATACGAACAGGTCCGGGTCGATGCCCGTGCCCTGGATGGAGCGGCCATCCGGCGTGTAGTAGCGCTGCGTCGTCAGGCGGAGCGCCCCGTCGCGGCCACCGCGCAGCGGGATGAGCGACTGGACGGAGCCTTTGCCGAAACTGGTCATGCCCAGCACGATGCCACGCCCCCGGTCCTGGATGGCGCCCGCAACGATTTCGGACGCGGATGCGGAGGCTTCGTCGATCAGCACAACGACCGGAACCCCGTTCAGGAGCTGCCCGGACTCGGCTTCGTAATTCTGCTGGTTCGCCCCGTCGCGTCCCCGCGTGGAAACGACCTTGCCCCCGTCGAGGAAGACGGACGACACGTTGATGGATTCGGTCAGCAAGCCACCCGGATTGCTTCGCAAATCGAGCACGACGCCGGGAAGGCGTCCGCTGACCTGGCGGCGGAGTTCTTCGATGGCGCCGATCAGGCCGGGTCCGGCCTTTTCGTTGAACTGGCTGATGCGGATATACGGCACGCCGTCCATAATTTCGTAGCTGACGACTTCGCGGTCCACCGCGCGGCGCGTGAGGGTGAAGTCCTGCGGTTCTTCGTCGATGCGCGCGATGGTCAGCGTGACTTCCTTGCCCGCTTCGCCGCGAATGATGTTCACGGCTTCGGTCAGGGACAGGCCCAGCACGGTCTTGCCGTCGATCTCGGTGATGAAGTCCCCGGATTCGATCCCGGCTTCCTTGGCGGGCGAGCCGTCGATCGGGGCAACGACCTTGATGTATCCGTCTTCCTGCGTGACCTCCATGCCGACACCGACATAGCGTCCGGAGGTCTGCTCCTGCAGGCGGCGGAAGTTCTCGGGATTGACGTAGGAGCTGTGCGGGTCGAGCGACTGGAGCATGCCGTTGATCGCGTCTTCGATCAGCTCGCCATCCTCGACTTCGACGACATAGTCGCTGCGCACGCGCGCCAGCACATCGGCGAAGAGATCCAGCTGCTCGAATGTATCCGTGTAGGACGGCTTTTCGACGGCGAGGGCGGACTGGTTGGCCGCGGATAGGGCGAAAAGGCCAACGGAGGCCATGATCCCCACAACCGGCATGACGTATTTCATCTCGGATAACTCCTTACGAACACATTGCCTACTCTCGCCTCAGGGCGCTGGCCAGTCAAATCGCTGCGATTGGCGTGCCAACTTACTGACCTTTAACGCCGTTCCTCACCGTCTGGCCCGCATCCAGGGTTCGGGGTCGATGGAACGGCCATTGCGTCGCAGCTCGACATAGAGCGGCGCGCGTCCACCGCTGCGCGGCATCCGCCCGACGGGCTCGCCGCGCGTCACCGATTCGTTGGCATTGACGAAGGTTTCGCCCAGTCCCGTCAGCAGCAGGTAGTAGCCATCGCTCATGTTCAGGATGACGACACGTTCATAGTTGCGGAATGGGCCTGCAAACTCCACACGTCCGGAGTAGGGCGCAATGACCTGGCCGCCGGCGCGCGCGGAATAGGTCTGGCCTTTCGCGCTGCGTCCGAACCCTTCGGTCATCGTGCCAGAGACGGGCCGGATGACACCGCCCTTGGCTTCCGCGAACCGAACCGTGCCGGGCGGGAGGGTGACGGGACCTTCGAGGGGGCGTCCGGGTTTGATGCGCGGCGCGAGCGTTTTCGGAATATCTGCGACCCGGTCCAGCAATTCGCGAAGGTCGGCGGCTTCCGCCGCGAAGCGCAGCGCGTCGGCGCGGGCTTTCTCCTCTTCCGACCGGATGGAGGCTTGCAGGGTTTCCTTGCGCGCGACGAGAGCGCGGGTTTCTTC
>CAYULR010000252.1:0-1412 GCA_964445685.1 uncultured Algimonas sp. | reverse complement strand
GTCGAGCTCTGACGCGTTGGCGGTCAGGTCCTCGCGTTCCTGCCGTGCCGTCTCGCGCACGGCTTCGGTCTCCCGGGCCAGCTGCAAGGTCGTTTGCGCTTTCTGGCGCAAGGATTGGGTCAGCAGTTCGATCATGGTCGCAGCCTGGGCCGTGCGGACCGCGTCGTCTGGGTCGGCCAGCGCGGCGACATTCGGGGCCATTTCGAGACGTTGCAGGGCGGCGAGAAGGGTCTGCGTCTCTCCGCGTGTCTGGGCGAGCTCAGCTTCCAGACGGACGAGCTCTGCCGTTGCAGCGTCCAGCCGGGCGGTGATGCGGCGGTTTTCCCGTTCGAATCCCTGGGTCTGCTCAGCAGCCCGGGTGAGGGCGGCCTTCAGCTCCGCGATCTCGGCTTCGACCGCACGGCGTTCCCCGCGCAAGCGTTCTTCGGTCTCGCGCGCCTGCTGTTCGGCCTGCGTCAGCGCGTCGAGATCGCTTTGCTGTTGCGCCTGCGCAGGCGCAGACAGCAGGGCTAGCAAGAGGAAAGCGAGAAGAGACGCGCGCATGTCTGTCCCTTCCGCGCCCCGCCCGACAGGGTCAAGCATCAGTCGCGGTGATAGGGCGTTCCGGCAAGGATTGTGAGCGCGCGGTAGAGCTGTTCGGCCAGCATGACCCGCACCAGCTTGTGCGGCCAGGTCTGCGCGCCGAACGATATCTTGCGGACGCCAGCGGGCAGTTCTGACGGTTCGAACCCGTCCGCTCCGCCGATGACGAAGGTGGCGGTGGCGTGTCCGTCGTCGCGCAGTCCCGCAAGCGTCTTGGAAAGCTGCCGGGACGTCAGCGCCTTGCCACGCTCATCGAGGATGAAGATGGGGGAAGAGGGCTCCAACCCGTCGACCAGCTTGCGCGTTTCCTCCGCACGGTCCCGGCACTTGCCGAGTTCCACGCCCTGTTCGTCGAGATCGAGAAAGCCCGTGCCGCGGGCCAAACCGTTGGCGCGCTTGACGTAGTCGTCGACCATGTCGCGTTCGGGACCGGAGCGCAGCACGCCGCCCGCCCGCAGGATGAGCTTCAAGGGTTAGTCTTCCGGCTCGTCGGGGGCTTGTTCGGCAACGTTTCGCAGCCCGTCGGGCAGGGGAACGGACCAGATCTTCTCGAGATTGTAGAAGACGCGGACTTCGGGGCGGAAGATGTGCAGGATCACGTCACCCGCATCGATCAGCACCCAGTCCTTGCCGTCCTGGCCTTCCGTGCCGATGTCCTTGAACCCGGCCTGTTTCAGGCCGCGCAGAACATAGTCCGAGAGCGCGCCGACATGGCGGTTGGATCGGCCCGAGGCGACGACCATGTAGTCGGCGACGGAGGACTTTCCCTTGATGTCGATCTCCAGAATGTCCTGGGCGGAGTTGTCCTCGAGGATGTCCCGCACATATTG
>CAYULR010000251.1:0-4129 GCA_964445685.1 uncultured Algimonas sp. | reverse complement strand
TAGCGAGGTCTCGTGGGGGGGGCGATGGGTATAAGCGCCAGGCCGTAGGCCGGGGGCGTCGCCACCAGGACCGATCCCGCATCGCAGGCCGGACCGCCTGCCACGCCGCAGACCGGGGCCGGACCGGCCAAGGCGGCCGATGCGCCGAACAGCGCGGTGACGGATGTCAGAAGTCCAGCCGAAACGGCCTTCATGCGCAGATGTTTGCGCCCACGCGCAGTTGCCTCGAATACTGCAATGGCCATGCCGCCACTCCCATTTTCGCGCTTTCCGCCCGGCTATCTTGCCGGGTCGGACGCGCCATTCACCAAACCTTGCGGCCAGGAAATGCGCGGCGCGTGGGGAGGGGCTAGAAGTCGTAGGCGATGCCGCCCCGTTCCCAGTCTCCAAAACGCGTCGGCTCCTCGCCGCTCGGGCCGCCCTTCTCGGTCGGACGTTTTTCGCGCTCGGCCTTCTCGCGTCGTCTCGCTTCGGCCTCTTGGAGGGCGCGTAGCGCGGCGGGCGACAACTCCTTATCGGGGGCGGCGTTCTCGGGTCTGTCCTGGGATGTCTCTGACATGCCGGGTAGATGGGAACGACGCGCCTAAACGTCAAACCGGACAGAAACGCCCGATGTCCCTTTTCGCTACACGAGGAGGCTGAAAAACAGGTGAATCCCGCGTTGGCGGTCTGTTTACCATGACCTGTCCCCGGCGATGCCGCGCACATAGGTCGCAGTTGGCCCGTGACGGCTCCCCGCGAAGCGCCTAAGGGCGCGCCATGTCCGACGACCGTCCCAAAC
This sequence comes from uncultured Algimonas sp., assembly GCA_964445685.1. Classification (GTDB taxonomy): domain Bacteria; phylum Pseudomonadota; class Alphaproteobacteria; order Caulobacterales; family Maricaulaceae; genus Litorimonas. The sequence goes on along the minus strand of CAYULR010000251.1, from coordinate 3,348 downwards.
GCCCCAACTCCCGATCCGGCCCGCCCAAGGGCAAGGGAGGCGGTTATAAAGGCAAGGGCGGAAAGCCCGGCGGAAAATTCAGCGGAAAACCCGGCGGCCGTCCGGGCGGCCGGTCCGGAGGAGGCTATAAAGGCAAGAGCGGCAGCGGGGGCGGCTACAAAGGCAAGGGCGGCGGCTCCGACCGTCCGCGGCGCGACGACAGGCCCCGCCGGGACGACAGGCCCCGACGGGCGCCTCTCTCCAACGCGCAGCGCGCGCGCAAGGCCGCCGGCATGGCGGTCGCGGACGTGCTGGGGCGCGGCTTCCGCTTGGAAGGCTCGCTCGCCAAGAACCCCGCCCTCGAAGGGCTCGACGCGCGCGACCGCGCGTTCGCGCGCGCCATCGCGGCCAGCACGCTGCGCCGCCTGGGCCAGGTCGATGCCGTCCTCGCCCCGCTGGTCAAACGACCGCCGCCCGGCCGCGTGCAGGCCTACCTGCAGACGGCGGCCGCGCAGATGGTCTTCATGGACGTCGCCGCCCACGCCGCCGTGGGCGACACGGTCGGCCTGGTGAAGGCCGACAGTAAAGGCGAGCCGTTCTCCGGCCTCGTCAATGCGGTGCTGCGCAAGGTGGCGGAATCCGGCAAGGCGGACGCCGCCAAGACGCCGCCGATCCAGAACATCCCCGGCTGGATGCGATCCGAATGGTCGCGCCTCTACGGGAAGGCGGCCGTGCGCCGCATGGCGGTGCTTCTGGCGAATTCCCCGCCGCTGGACCTGTCCGTGAAGTCCGACCCGCAAGGCTGGGCGGACAAGCTCGGCGGGACCGTTCTGGCGGACGCGACCGTGCGTCTGGATTCGATCGGCAACGTCGCCGCCCTCGAAGGGTTCGAGGACGGCAGCTGGTGGGCGCAGGACGTCGCCGCCTCCATGCCCGCGCGCATCCTGGCGCAGGCCGCAGGCGGTCTGGACGGCAAGCGCGTGGCGGACCTTTGCGCCGCACCGGGCGGCAAGACGATGCAGATGGCCGCCATGGGCGCGTCCGTCACGGCGGTCGATCTGTCGGAGGCCCGCACGGACCGGCTGCGCCAGAACATCGCCCGCACCGGGCTGGAGGTGGAGATCGTCACCGCCGACATCACGGAATACGAACCCGAAGGCACGTTCGACGCGGTCCTGCTGGACGCGCCGTGCTCGGCGACCGGCACGTTCCGCCGCCATCCCGACGTGCTCTATAACCGCCGTGAACGCGACATCACCCCTCTGACGCGACTCCAGGACAAGCTTCTCAAGCATTCGGCGAAATTCGTGTCTCCGGGCGGGACGCTCGTCTACTCGGTCTGCTCGCTGCAGGATCGCGAAGCGGCGGAGCGCGTGCGCAAATTCCTGAAGAATGCGCCCGAATTCCGCCTTGATCCGGTGGCAGACGTGCCGGGCCTGACGTTGCCGGTCGAACGGCTGGACGGCGGCATGGTCCGTCTCCTGCCGACGGACGCTCCGGATGGACGCGGCATGGACGGGTTTTTCATCGCGGTCCTGAAGCGGTCCGCCGACGCTTGAGAGGACACATCGCAGGTCAAGGAAATGCGTGAAAGTTCCGGGAAAAACCCCGGATAACGGGGGTCAATCCCGTATTAACCCGGATCGGCTAGAAATCAGGCCGAACTGGCACGGGACTTGAAGCGTTCCCCGCAGCGATGTGTCAAAATGGGAGGCTCTGATGAGCACGAAACAAATCCTCCGCACCGGTCTGATGGCGAGCGCCGGTCTGGCCAGCCTCGGCCTGACGGCCTGCGCCAACAGCCACGCGTCCAGCACGCGGTATGGCGGCGGGAATATCTACGATCAGGGTCCTGCGGCCTGCGGCGTTGCCGCGCCTTGCGGCCCGGTCGCTTCGGTCGGCTACGCGGCGCCTCAGCCCGTCCACTCGATCCTCGACTATGAAGGTGTGCCCTGCACATCCGGTTGCGGCGCGCCCTATGCGGCTCCGGTCCATTCCGGCGTGATCTCGTCCGGCCCCGTCTCGACAGGCACGATCTCCAGTGGATATGGCTCCACGGGCGTGATCTCCTCCGGATCGACCTACACGGGCAGCACGATTTCCTCGAGCCCGACCTTCTCCACGGAAACCGCGCCTTGCCCGGCCGGGACCACGTCCCAGCCCGACGGCTCCTGCCTGCAGGGCGGCGGCTATGTCGGCTCGTCCAGCTATTCCAGCAGCGTGATCTCCTCGGGATCCAGCTACTCCGGTTCCAGCTACACGGGCAGCTCGTCCTACTCGTCGGGGTCCTACAGCTCCAGCACGGCGGAATGCCCGACCGGCACGACGCCGCAACCCGATGGCTCCTGCCTGCAGCGCGGTTCCGGCTACTCCAGCTATTCCAGCTCCAGCAGCACCTACACCGCGCCGAGCACCTCGACCTACATCGCGCCGTCGACATCCACGTCCACATACATCGCGCCGTCCACGACGACGTCGACCTATGTCGCACCGGAACTGACATCCAGCTGCTGCGATACGGTCTCCACGACGTCGACCTACTCGGCTCCGGCGACGACCGTGACGCAAGGCGGCTACGCCACGTCCGGCCACAGCTCCTCCTACCTGCCGATCCGCAAGTAGGGGCGGCAGCCCGCTGCGGCGCGCCCGCGCCGCACCTCACATCGCGCCCGGTCCGGCCTTTTCCACCCTTCGGGGCGGAAAATGGCCGGGCCGGGCTTTTTCGTGACACAATTGGCGGTGCATAGAGGCGTCCACACAGGAAGGCGTCCACACAGGGCGCGGCCAAAAAGGAGGGGGGAGGCTTTTCGTTTCGCGCGCGTTGCGAAGGGCCGCCCACGCTGCTAGGCGCAAGTCCAAGCCTTTCCCACGCAGCCCCGCCGCTCTTCCGGCCCCAAGCGCAGGACCCGTCTCTTGACCGACGTACTCATTTCCCCGTCCATCCTGTCCGCGGATTTCGCCGCTCTCGGCGCGGCCGTGCGGGACGTGGACGCCGCCGGGGCGGACATGATCCACGTCGATGTGATGGACGGACACTACGTGCCCAACATCACCATCGGCCCGGCCGTGGTGAAGGCGCTGCGCCCCCATTCCGACAAGCCTTTCGACGTCCACCTGATGATCGCCCCGGCCGACCCTTATCTCGAAGCCTTCGTGGAGGCGGGCGCGGACTTCCTGTCCATCCACCCGGACGCCAGCCCTCACACCCACCGCAGCCTGCAGACCATCCGTTCGCTCGGCGCGAAGCCCGGCATCGTGCTGAACCCCGGCACGCCCGTGTCGGTCGTGGAGCCCATCATCGACCTGCTGGACCTGATTCTCGTCATGAGCGTGAACCCCGGTTTTGGCGGGCAGAGCTTCATCGACAGC
>CAYULR010000250.1:0-4139 GCA_964445685.1 uncultured Algimonas sp. | reverse complement strand
CTGCCCGCCCGAAGCTGATCGGCTTGAGCGGCAGGTAGCCCTTGCCGGCTACAGAAAACGCCGCCGACTGGTAGTTCTTGGCCGAGAAGCGCCCCTCCGGCGGGACGAGGAAGACGCAGCCGGGTTCTTCGGACAGCCAGGCGCAGAACTCGTCGCGCAGCGTCTCGGCCAGGCCGCGGATGCGGGCATAGTTCTCGAAGGACCGTTCGCCATATTCCTGCGCCACATCGAAGAGCGCGCGCAGACGCTCGCCATGGGCGGAATCGGTGGGCGTCTCGGCCGGGTCGGTGATGGGCAGGGCGTCGGGGCCGTCGGCCACGATGTCCGGGGCGGGCGCGGACTTGGTGCCGTCCTTTGACCCGGCAGGCGTGGCCTTTCCGACCACGGCCTCATCGGTATCGGACGTCTTGCGGGCGTTCTGTTCGGACTTTTTCGGCATGGCCGACCCGGTGATGGAGCGGCGCGCCTCTGTCAAGCGCGGCCATGCGGCAAGGCGCTCGTGGCACGATTCTTGAACCGGGAGACAAAACGATTGCCGGAAGGAAGCCCGCCATGACCACACGCCACACACTTCGCCTGATCACCGTCGCCGCGCTCGCCGGGACTACCCTGTCCGGTTGCGCCGTTCTGGGCGGGGCCGCCGACACGGTCTGGAGCGGGACCAAATCGGTCGCGAACTTCGTCTCCTACCCCGTCAGGGCGCCGATCCAGGCCATGCTGCGCGACGCGCCGGAAGAAGACATCCAGTTCGCCAGCGAAGAGACGGACGCGGACACCGACGCGGAGGTCGTCGAGATGGCCGAAGCTGCAACCGACGCCGCCGCGTCCGACGACTGGGTCAGCGTCGAGACTTACGTGGCCGAAGCGGACATCGCCGCCACGGCTCCGGTCACGACCTCCACGACCACATCGACCTCCACAACCACGACACTCCGCACGGTCTCGACCGGCTCCAGCCGCTACAGCTTCGGGTCTCAGTCCGTGCGCGTGCTTCCGTCCGAAGACGGCGGCTCGCTCGTGCGGATGGACGGCGCGGCGTCGCTGGCCGACTGGCGCGCCTGCGAAGCCAGCGCGGGCAGCTACTGGCTGTTCGACGGGGCCGTGGATGCGCCGGGCCGCCTGAACCCGGCATTCGAACGCTGCATGGGCCAGCAGGACTATCAGCTGCAGACACAGGTCGAGACGACCGTGATCCCTGCTTCCAGCCCGATCACGAGCTCGGCCTCCACGCTCCCCTAGGGCGCTTCCGCGTCCAGCACCGCGCGCAGCCCCTCCTGGTAGGTCGGGTGGCGCGGGCTCCAGCCCAGCACCCGACGGGCGCGGCCGATGTCGATGCGTTTCGTCTCGGCGTAGAAGCTCTGCGCCATGACTGATACGTCCGGTCCGTCCAGCGCGACGACGGGCGGGGCGTCCGCTCCGATCAACGCCGCCGCATGGCGCAGCACGTCGCCCGGCGGGGCCGGGTGGCCGTCCGCGATGTTGAAGATATCCTGCGCGCCCGGCCGCGTGATCGACGCCATCAAGGCGGAGACGATGTCGTCCACATGGATGCGGTTCACCACATGGCCGGGCTTGTCGATGATCCGCGCCGTCCCCTCCCGCAGTTTGGCGAAGGGCGACCGCCCGGGGCCGTAAATGCCCGCCAGCCGGAAGACGTGCGTCTGCGCGTACCGCTCCAGCCACATCAGCTCCGCATCCGCCCGGCGACGTCCGCGCGCCAGGCTCGGCGTCGGGGCTTCGCCCTCGAACGCCCACTGTCCGCCCCGGTCGCCATAGACGCTGGTCGCGGACAGGTATCCGATCCACCGCGCCCGCGTGGACCTGCCGCCCAGCCTGTAGAGCGTCGGTTCCGCCCGCTCCCGACCCGGCGGGACTGAGACCAGGACGATATCCGCATTCAGGAACGCGTCGCGCATGTCGGGGGAGCCGAAGAGCAGGGGGCGTCGTTCGCGCGACGTGGCCTCGACGAAGGCCCCGGCGGCCTCCAGCACGGGGCGCATCGCCTTGGCCACATAGCCCTCGCCGATCAGCAGGACGCGCGCGCCGCGCAGGTCGATGGCAGGCCGGGCGTGCCGAGGTAACTGCAATGTAACGCGCAGCTGCATTGTCGCGTGGCTCTCCCCGGCCTTATAGCGCGTGCGCAATGACACGACTTTCCAAGCCCGCCTCTTCCGCTCTCCTGACCGTGCTGGCAAGCGCCATGGGCCTGTGCGCCGCACCTGCGTTCGCGGCCGACATGACGGACGAACTCGACGCCCGGCACAAGGAATGCCTGGAGCGGATCGCCGTGGATCAGGAGCTCGCGCTGGAAGAGGCCATGATCTGGCGCGATCAGGGCGGGGCCCGGCCCCGCGGGCGGCACGCGCCCTCGCCGGGCCCCCCCCGGGGGGGGGCCCCCCGGGCCCGCCACTGCGAAGCCATGGCGCTGTTCGCGCTGGGTCACGAGGGCGAGGCCGCCAACCGGCTCGACGCGCTGGCGGACGGGCGCGACGGCGGATCCGACAAGATGCGGGCGAACTTCCGGGCCGAAGCGGCCGACTTCTGGCTGATCGAGGGCGAGCCCGACCGGGCGTTCGCCTCCGCGACGGCCGGGCTGGACCACGCGCCGGAGCTGCCCGCGCTGCGCATCGCCCGGGCGCGCGCCCTCGTCATGAAGGACGATGCCAAGCGCGCCGAGGAAGAGCTGAACGAAGTCATCAAGGCGACCCCGGACCATGCCGAGGCTCTGCGCTACCGCGCCGACACGCGCCTGCGCCAAGGCCGGCTGGTGGCCGCGAAGGCGGACGCCGAAAGCGCGTTGAACGCCGACCCGCAATCGGTCGAGACCGCCCTGCTGCGCGGCCGCATCAACGAAGCGATCCGCCTGTTCGATGCGACGGCGGAGCCGGGTGTCAAACTCGCCGAGTAGAGGGAACCTAGTTCTTCTCGGTCTCCGGATCCTTCTCGACCAACTTCGGAAGGATGACCATCAATGCCAGCGCAAGAGCGGAAAAAGTCATGACCATGACTGTGATGACGAATGTGAGAGACATCATTTTTCCTCCTTGATGGGTGCCAATATAAGCACGGACAGCAGCAAGAACACAACTGAGCCCGAAAAGGATGCAGCAAATGGCAGGGCGGACAGCATTTCCGCCTCTGTCAGAGGTTTGATGATTGCTGAAGCAAAAAGGCCGAGTGAGGCGGTTCTCAGCCACACAGACATCGTCTTGAGCATTTCATTCAATGCTGCGGCGTTGATCCGGGTGGCCATGTCCGAGGGCTACCCCTCATCCCCCAGCGACAGCGTGTCGAGGAAGAATTCCAGGATGGAGCGGTCGCGGTGGATGCGGGCTTCGCGGGCGCGGAAGCCGTGCTTCTCGCCCGGGTAGGCTTCCAGCGTGAAGTTGTGGCGGCCCTTCTTCTGCATGGCGTCGACCAGTTTCACCGTGTGGCGGAAGACGACATTGTCGTCGGCCATGCCGTGAATGACCAGAACCGGTTCCGTCAGCCCGTCCAGGTGCGTGAAGACGGACCCGCCCTCATAGGCGCCGGGCGTGTGGTTCGGATGATCGGGACGCGGATCGCCCAGATAACGCTCCGTGTAGGCCGTGTCGTACAGCGCCCAGTCGGTCACGGGCGCGCCGGACACGCCGGAGGCGTAGTGGTCGGTCTGCGCCAGCATCATCAGCGTCATGTAGCCGCCGTAGGACCAGCCATAGATGCCCATCCGGTCGGGATCGATGAAGTCCTGCGCCTTCAGCCACTCCGCGCCGACCGTCTGGTCGACCACTTCGGCGCGGCCCAATGCGCGGTCCAGCACGTCTTCGAACGCCTTGCCGCGGTTCGTGCTGCCGCGCCCGTCCAGGGCAAAGACGACGAAGCCGTGATGCGCCAGCATGCGGGCGAGGTGTTTGCGCTGCCAGCGGTTCATCACGCGCTGCACGCCCGGGCCGCCATAGACGATCGTGACCGAGGCGCGGCGTTCGCCCAGCGCGAGGTTCAGCGGCTTGTAGAGCTGGTAGTGCAGCTCGGAACCGTCCTCGGCCTCCAGCGTGCCGTATTCCGGCATGACATGCGCGTCGAGATATGGGGCGTAGGGGTGATCCGCATCCAGCGCGTTCTCCGACAGCCAGGTCAGCGGCGTGCCGTCGGCCTGG
>CAYULR010000249.1:0-4186 GCA_964445685.1 uncultured Algimonas sp. | reverse complement strand
ATTCGCCGAGGCAATCTCGTTCTCGATCCCAATCGTCATGCCTGTTCGTGGAATGGGGAGTCGGTGCGTCTGACCGTAACAGAGTTTCTGATCCTGGAATCGCTGGCCAAGCGTCCGGGATACGTCAAATCCCGCGACCAGTTGATGGACGCCGCCTATGACGACCAGATTTATGTCGATGACCGCACCATCGACAGCCACATCAAGCGTTTGCGCAAGAAATTCCGCAAGACGGACCCGGACTTCGACGGTATCGAAACCCTCTATGGCGTCGGATACAAATACAAAGAAAGCTAGAGGCGGGTCCCGCACGCTCCGCCTGGCGCCGCGCCGGGTCTGGCTGACCTCCCGCCTCACGCAGCTCATCCTCGCCGCCAATCTGGTCGGCTTGATCATCCTCGTCATCGGCGCGCTGACCATGAACCGGTTCGAAGCCGGTCTGGTGCAGGGCAAGGTCGACAATCTGCAATCGCTCGCCGGAACCATCACCACGGTTCTGGGCGAACGGGCGACCGGCGTGGGGCAGGCATCCGAGCTCGATCTCGACAATGCGCGGCAAGTCCTGCGCGGCGTGAACGTGCCCGAAGGCTGGCGCGTGCGCCTGCATGACCGGTCCGGCCGGACCGTCGTGGATACGGAGCAGCTGGACGACCGCATCGAGGTCGGTACGCTCGACCCTATCGTGACCGACGACACGCCTGCCGAGCCCCCGGAGCCAGACCTGCGGGCAGGTCTGGATGGATGGCTGAGCGAGACGTTGCACGATCTGCCGTGGCGCAAAGCCCGGCGCGACCGTCTCCGCCGTGACTTGAAAGGCGATGTGCGCTTGGCGCTGGACGGCGAAGCGGCCAGCGGCGCGCGCTACGACGAAGACGACACGCTGGTCGTGTCCGCTACGCTGCCCGTATCGCGCGTCCAGCAGATCCTGGGCGCGGTCACGGTCGAAAGCCGCGACGTTGCGGGCATTGTCGAGGCGGAACGCCGCGCGCTGGCCCCCATTATCGGGTTGGCGCTGATCGCGGCCATGCTGTCCTCGCTGGCGCTGATCTTGTTCATCACCGTGCCCATGCGCCGTCTGGCCCGCGCGGCCGAGCGCGTGGCGCGCAATCCCAGCGACTACGACACCATTCCCGACCTGTCCCGCCGCCGCGACGAGATCGGAGACCTGTCCGTGGTCATGCGCAACATGACGCGCGGGCTCTACAACCGGGTGGACGACATCGCGAACTTCGCCGCCGACGTGGCGCACGAGATCAAGAACCCGCTGACGTCTCTCCGGTCTGCCGCCGACACGCTCGGCGTGGCCAGGACGGATGCAGACCGTGAAAAGCTGATCGGAATCATCACGCAGGATGTGGAGCGCATGACGCGCCTGATCACGGATATCAGCGACGCCTCCAAGGTCGATGCCAACCTCGCGCGGGACACGGCCCAGACGTTGGACGCCACGGAAATCGCCTCCAACATCGCGACATTCTACGCGCAGACCCTGCCGGACGGGGGCGCGCGCGTGGTCGATGCGACAACGCTGGACGGACCCGCCTATATCCGCGCTTTCGAAACGCCCTTCGCCCAAGTGCTGCGCAACCTGATCGACAATGCGGTGACATTCTCGCCCCAGGGCGGAACGGTGAGCTTGCGCGCCGATGCAGACGACCGCCACGTCATTTTCACGGTCGAGGATGAGGGGCCAGGGATCCCGCCGGACAATCTCGACGCCGTCTTCGACCGGTTCTACACGGAGCGCCCGGACGGCGCGTCCTTCGGATCGCATTCCGGGCTGGGTCTGGCGATCTGCCGGCAGATAGTCGCCGCGCATAAAGGGCGTATCTGGGCGGAGAATCAGCAAGGCCCGGACGGCGAGATTGCGGGGGCGCGCTTCGTCGTGGAACTGCCCCGCCAAACCGAAGGCGGCGGCCCGTCCGCGCCCAGGCGCAAGCGCCGCTGACGCTCACTGGGCCTTATCGCAGATTGGCTGTCAAAAACAGCTTTACGGCACGGTCAAATCCGGTTTTACGCGAGGGATGAGTTTCTGGGGTAACACATGATCGGTTTGGTGATCGTCACGCATGGCGAGCTCGCCGTAGAGCTGAAGCGCGCGACCGAACATGTGGTCGGCCCACAGGATGCGATCGAGACGATCTGCATCGGTCCCGACGACGATATCGAGCGCCGCCGCGACGATATCCGCAAGGCCGTCGACGCGGTCGAGGACGGGCGCGGCGTCATCCTGTTGACCGACATGTTCGGCGGCACGCCGTCCAACCTCGCCATTTCCATGCTGCGCGAAGACAAGGTCGAAGTGCTCGCCGGGGTCAATCTTCCCATGCTGATCAAGCTGGCAGAAGCCCGCCGCACGGCGAGCCTGTCGGAAGCCGCGCAGAAGGCCAAGGATGCGGGCCAGCGCTACATCGCCATCGCCTCGCGCATTCTGGCGGGCGAAAGCTGATCATGGCCGATGCGCCCCTGCAGGAACCCGCCGCTCTCGGTTGCGGCATCCCTGACGCGAACGGCGCGAAGACGGCCGAAGCCACGGTGGAGCTCCGCAACATGCGCGGCCTTCACGCCCGCGCCTCCAACAAGGTGATGGATGTCGTCGGCCAGTTCGACGCGCGTGTCTGGATCCGCAGTCACAACGATGTCTGCGCCGAAACCGTCGAAGCCGACAGCGTGATGGAGCTGCTGCTGCTCGGCGCGGCATGCGGAGAGAACATCACCATGACGGCCCAGGGGCCGGAGGCGGCTCCCGCCATCGCCGCGCTGACCGCGCTGGTGAACGACCGCTTCGGCGAGGCGGAATAGGGGTGCGCGCTGCTCTGCTTCTCACGGCGCTAATGGGCCTGTCGGCCTGCGCGACGTCGGACGTGTTCAGGCCGCAGAGCGAATATCCGCCGGACCCCTATGTCAAAGGCTATGCTGACCCGGAAGACTGCATCGGCGGGGAGGCGCTGGCTGCCCTGTCGCTCGACCTGCCCGAATATCCCCGCCGCGCTTTCCGCACCGGTCGCCAAGGCTGGGTGCTGCTGCGGCTCGACGTGTCCGAGGACGGCACGATCGCCCGCGCAGATGCCGAGCGATCCGTGCCGGAGGGCATGTTCGACCGCTCGGCCGAGAAGGCGGCGAGCCAATGGCTGTTCCAACCGCCCCGTGGCGGGCGGCTCGACAATTGCCGCGTGCTCGTCCGGTACCGCCTGGGCGAGGTCACTCTGGGCGGCTAAGGCCAAGTCCTGACGGCGGAGATGAGGCGGATTTTAATCAAATCTGGCGTGTTTTGGGTTAGGAACGTCGTGCACGGCGGACGCACGGACATCGGCCCGCGCCCCGCCAAGACCCAACTCAAGGCCGTCGAAACCGGCTTCATCTTCGAGGCCGAGACCTGAATATGAAAATTCTCCCGGTAATCCTGAGTGGCGGCGCGGGAAGCCGTCTCTGGCCCTTGTCGCGCGAAGCGGCGGCCAAGCAGTTCCTGCCGCTCGCCAGTAACCGCACCATGATCCAGGAAACGGTGGCGCGTTTCGGCGGAGACGAATTCCTGCCGCCCGCCTTCATCTGCAACGCGTCCCATATCGGTCTCATCCGGGAGCAGATCGACACGCTCGACGCCATCATCGTGGAGCCGGAAGGCCGCAATACGGGTCCCTGCGCCATGGTCGCCGCGCTCCATGCGATGAGCCACGGGCCGGATACGCTCCTGCTGCTGGCCGCCGCAGACCATGTCATCGAAAAGCCCGACGTCTTCGTGCAGGCGATCCGCGACGGGGCGGAAGTCGCGCGCAGCGGGCGGCACGTCACCTTCGGCATGACGCCGGACCATCCGGCGACGGGCTTCGGATACATCCAGCAAGGGGAAGGGCTGTCGGAGCGGGTCTACGAGATTGCGAGCTTCCGCGAGAAGCCGGACGCCGTCACGGCGCGTGAATATCTCGACAGCGGGACATACCATTGGAACAGCGGCATCTTCCTGCTGAACCCGTCTCTGGTGGTCTCGGAGTTGCTCAAGCTCGCCCCCGACTGCGCCAACCCGGCGCGCAAATCCTACATGAACGCGGAGCGCCAGGACGAGGTCATCTCGCTCGACGCGGCTGCCTTCGCGCGTTGCAAGCCCGAACCCGTGGACATCGCCCTGATGGAACGCACGCAGCTGGGCGCGGTGTTGCCGTGCGAACTAGGGTGGACGGATGTGGGC
>CAYULR010000248.1:0-4193 GCA_964445685.1 uncultured Algimonas sp. | reverse complement strand
CGTCACAGCCGGGATGACCCGTTCCGTGACGGCAGCCGGGGTGCGGACCACGCGGCGTTCCACCTGACGGGTGACCGCCGGGATGGTGCGCTCTGTGACGGCGGCTGGCGTACGGACCACGCGGCGCTCTTCGACGCGCGTGACGGCCGGGATGACCCGTTCCGTAACCGTAGCAGGCGTGCGGACCACGCGGCGCTCGACCTGACGTGTCACGGCCGGAACGGCGCGCTCCACGGTGCGGGCGGGTTGTGTGATGACGCGGCGCTCTTCCAGGCGGGTGACCGCCGGAATGACGCGTTCCACGGCGCGCGCCGGTTGGCTCACCACGCGGCGTTCCACCTGGCGGGTGACCGCCGGGATGGTGCGCTCTGTGACGGCGGCGGGCGTGCGGACGATGCGACGCTCTTCGACACGCGTCACGGCTGGGATGACCCGTTCCGTGACGGCGGCTGGCGTGCGGACCACGCGGCGTTCGACCTGACGGGTGACCGCCGGGACGGCGACTTCGACCGTGCGGGCCGGTTGGGCGACGACGCGGCGCGTTTCGACGCGTGTCACGGCCGGGATGACCCGTTCCGTGACGGCGGCCGGTGTACGGACCACGCGGCGTTCGACCTGACGTGTGACCGCCGGGACGGCGACTTCAACCGTGCGGGCCGGTTGGGCGACGACGCGGCGCTCTTCGACGCGAGTCACGGCCGGGATGGCGCGTTCCACGACAGCAGCCGGACGGTCCACGACGCGGCGGGTGACCTGACGCGTGACGGCCGGGATGCCCCGTTCCGTCACGGCAGCCGGGGCGCGCAGGACGCGGCGTTCCACCTGACGGGTGACCGCCGGGATGGTGCGCTCGGTCACGCGAGCCGGTTGGGCCACGACGCGGCGCTCGACCACGCGGGTCACGGCCGGGATGGTACGTTCCACGGTGCGGGCGGGCTGCACGATGCGGCGACGCTCTTCGACGCGGGTAACCGCCGGGATGACCCGTTCGGCGACGGAAGCGGGCGTGCGGATGACGCGGCGCGTTTCCTGACGGGTGACCGCCGGGATGGTGCGTTCCACGGCGCGAGCCGGTTGAGCGATGACGCGGCGCTCTTCGACGCGGGTCACGGCCGGAATGGCGCGTTCCACGACACCGGCCGGACGGTCGATGACGCGGCGCGTGATCTCTTTGGTCACGGCCGGGATGGCGCGTTCCACCGTGCGGGCAGGCTGCACGATGCGGCGGCGCGTTTCGGCGCGGGTGACGGCCGGGATGGCGCGTTCCACGGCTGTGGCCTGACGGTCCACGACGCGGCGGGTGACCTGGCGGGTGACCGCCGGGATGACACGCTCTTCGACGCGGGCCGGTTGGGCCACGACGCGGGTGGTGACTTCCCTGGTCACGGCCGGGACGCGGCGTTCCACGATGCGGGCCTCGTCGACGAGACGCTGGATCTGAACCGTTCCGAGCTGTTGCGAGTAGTCGCCTGTTCCACCTTGTGCCGGGTCGATTTCCACGACGCGGGCAGGCTGGACCAGACGGCTGACTTCGACCGTCTCGTAGACGGGCGGGATCGTGACCTCGCGGGTCGTCGCCGGACGGTCCACGACGCGGCGTGTGACCTGGCGGGTGACCGCCGGGATGACGCGTTCGACCGTGCGGGCCGGTTGCGTCACGATCGTCTTGGTGATCGTTTTCAGCTTGGCCGGGATCAGGACGCGGCAGAGGATTTCACCCGTCTGCGTCACGATCGTTTCGGTCGACTCGATCACCTGCTCGGACACGCCGTTGAAGACGGTGAACTGTCCGCGCGTATTCGTGTTCACGCGGCCTGTGCCACCGAGCTGCTGCGCGTTGAGCGCCTGCGTGCCGGGTTTCCACTCTTCGCGGGCCGGTTCGATGATCAGGTCGGCTGTTTCCGTCGAGTAGACGGCCGGAATGACTTCGATATCCACGCGTTCCGGGGACACGATGACGGTTTCCGTCACGGTGCGGTAGGTGGCGGGAATGACTTCGATCCGTGTCGCGGCGGGTTGCAGCAGGACCTGCTCCGTGACCGTCTCGAACTGAGCCGGAATCACGCGCAGCAGGCTGGCGGCGTCACGCTGGACGTAGGTTTCGTTGACGTTCTGGTACTCGGCCGCAACGGCGACGTACTCGACCGTTTCCGGCTGCACGACGACCGTTTCGGTCACAGTCTGGAACTGGGCCGGAACCGTGACCAGCTCGAAGCTCTCTTCCTGGACGACGACCGTTTCGGTGACGTCGCGGAAGGTGGCGGGCTGGGCAACCAGTTCCGTCGAAGCTTGCTGGACGACAACCGTCTCGGTGTACTCTTCGAACTGGGCCGGGACCGTCACGAATTCGACGGACGCGTCCTGGACGACGACCGTCTCGGTGACGTTGCGGAACGTTGCGGGTGTGGCGACCAGCTCCGTGGAGGCCGGGCGCACGACGACCGTCTCGGCAACCGTTTCGAACTCGGCCGGAACGGCGACGAGCTCGAAGGAGGCTTCCTGGACGACGACCGTTTCCGTGACTTCGTCATAGACAGCCGGCGTGACGACCAGTTCGGTCGAGGCGGGCTGGACGACGACCGTCTCGGCATAGGTCTCGAACTCGGCCGGGACGCTGACATACTCGACGGACGCAGGCTGGACGACAACCGTCTCGGAGACGGTTTCGAACACGGCCGGAACGGTCACGAGCTCTGTGGAGGCTTCCTGGACAACGATGGTCTCGGCGACTGTCTCGAACTGTGCAGGCTGCACGATGAGTTCGGAAGAGGCGTCCTGAATGACGACAGTTTCCGTGACTTCGCGGAAGGTGGCGGGCTGGGCGACCAGCTCCGAGGAGGCTTCCTGGACGACGACCGTCTCTGCGACGGTTTCGAACACGGCCGGAACCGTCTGGAAGGTCACGGATGCAGGCTGAACCACGATCGTCTCGGCGACGGTCTCGAAGACCGGGGCGACGGTGACGAGTTCCGTGGACGCTTCCTGGACGATGACCGTTTCGGAGACATCCTCGAACACGGCCGGGACGGTCTCGTAGGAGACGGTCGCGGGCTGGATGACAACGGTTTCCGCGACGGTCTCGAAGACCGGCGGGACGCTGACCAGTTCCGTGGAGGCTTCCTGGACGACAACGGTCTCGGACACGGTGTCGAAGACAGCCGGAACAGTGACGTACTCGACGCCAGCAGGCTGCACGACCACCGTTTCGGTGACGGTGTTGAACTGAGCCGGGGTGGTCACGAGCTCAGCAGAGGCTTCCTGGACGACGACTTCGAACTGCTCCGTCTCGAACACGGCGGGCGTGGAGACGAATTCGACCGTGGCGGGCTGAACCACCAGGGTCTCGGTCACGGTTTCGAAGACGGGCTCGACGGCGACCAGTTCCGTGGAGGCTTCCTGCACGATCACGGTCTCGGCCACGGTCTCGAACTGAGCCGGGACGGAGACGTATTCGACCGTGGCAGGCTGGATCACGACTGTCTCAGAAACGGTTTCGAATTGCGCCGGGACGGTCACGAGTTCGGTGGACGCTTCCTGGACGATGATCGTCTCGGCGAATGTTTCGAACTCGGCCGGGACGGAGACGTACTCCACGCTGGCGGGCTGGATGATAACGGTTTCCGCAACAGTCTCGAAGACCGGCGGGACGCTGACCAGCTCGGTGGACGCTTCCTGGACGATGACCGTTTCGGAGACATCCTCGAACACTGCAGGAACCGACTGGTATTCGTTTGTGGCGGGCTGGACGACGACCGTTTCAGTGACCGTGTCGAACACGGCAGGCGTGGTCACGAGCTCAGCAGAGGCTTCCTGGACGATGACGGTGAAGGTCTCGTCCTCGAACACTGCCGGAACCGATTCGTAGGCCACGCTGGCAGGCTGGACAACGAGCGTTTCGGCGACAGTCTCGAAGACCGGCGGGACGCTGACCAGTTCCGTGGAGGCTTCCTGGACGATGACCGTTTCCTGAACGGTTTCGAACACGGCTGGGACAGAGACGTACTCGACGGTCGCGGGTTGGATGACAACCGTTTCCGCGACCGTGTCGAACACGGCCGGGACGCTGACAAGCTGCGTCGAGGCTTCCTGGACGACAATGGTCTGCGTCACATCTTCGAACACGGCCGGGACCGACTCGTAGGCCACGCTGGCGGGCTGGACGACAACGGTTTCGGCGACAGTCTCGAAGACCG
>CAYULR010000247.1:0-4202 GCA_964445685.1 uncultured Algimonas sp. | reverse complement strand
GTGCAGAGGTTCGTCTTGCCCGACAGGCAGCTTTTGCACTGGCGGCATTCCGGCGTGTAGAGCGGGATGACGTGATCGCCGGGCTTCAAGGATGTCACGCCCGCGCCGACCTCGCGCACGATGCCCGCACCCTCATGACCCAGCACGCTCGGAAACAGCCCTTCGCTGTCGAACCCGTCCAGCGTGTAGGCGTCCGTGTGGCAGACACCCGTCGCCATGATCTCGACCAGCACTTCGTCGGGCTTCGGACCGTCCAGGTCGAGCTCCACGATTTCGAGAGGTTGTTTGGGCGCGAAGGCGACGGCGGCACGTGTTTTCATGAGCGGAGCGTTATCACACTCCGCCAAAGCGCGCCCACAGCTTTTCGGTGCGATAACGACTGTGTCATGAGAAGGAACCGTCCCCGGGATTCATTGCCGGGGACGGGCGACGTCAGGCTTGTCCCGCCTTCGCTTCCTTGCGCACTTCGCTCGCCCGCTTCTTCTCGCTCTCGCTCTTCAACTGCCCGCACGCCGCCATGATGTCCTCGCCGCGCGTCTTGCGGATGGGCGCGGCGAGACCGGCCTTTTTCAGACGGCGGGCGAAGTCCTCGATGACGGGCATGTCGGAGCATTCGTACGGGCTGCCGGGCCACGGATTGAACGGGATGAGGTTCACCTTGGCGGGAATGCCCTGCAGCTTGGTGATGAGGTTGCGCGCATGCTGCGGCGTGTCGTTCACGCCCTTGAGCATGACGTACTCGAACGTGATCCGGCGGGCGTTGGACAGTCCCGGATAGTCGCGGCAGGCCTGCAGCAGTTCGTCGAGCGGATACTTCTTGTTGATCGGCATGATCTTCGTGCGGGTCTCGTCGTCAGCGGCGTGGAGGCTGATCGCCAGCATGGGGTTCGCCTCGCCGACCTTGGCGATGTCGGGCACGACGCCGGAGGTCGAGACCGTGATGCGTCGGCGACCGATGGACAGCCCCTGGTCGTCGCTGATGCGGTCGATAGCTTCGATGACATTGTCCGTGTTGTAGAGCGGCTCGCCCATGCCCATGAAGACGATGTTGACGAGCTTCCGGTCGTCGATCGAAGACGGCCATTCGTTCAAATCGTCCCGGCAGACCATGACCTGCAACACGATCTCGGCAGGCGTCAGGTTGCGCACCAAGCGCTGCGTGCCCGTATGGCAGAAGGTGCAGGTCAGCGTGCAGCCGACCTGGCTGCTCACGCAAAGCGCGCCGGAGCGCGACACGTCCGGGATGAAGACGCTTTCCACCTCGATGCCCGGCGCCATTCGGATCAGGTACTTGCGCGTGCCGTCCACGCTGACCTGACGTTCCACGATCTCCGGGCGGTCCAGCGTGAAATACGCTTCCAGCTGCGCGCGGAAGCCCTTAGCGATGTTGGTCATCGCGTCGAATTCGGTCACGCCCCAATGGTAGACCCAGTTGAAGATCTGGTTGGCGCGCATCCGTACCTTCTTGGGCTCCACCCCCATCTCGCGCAGATGATCGGCGATTTCGGCGCGGGACAGGCCCGGCAAGCGCACGCGGCCATCCGGCGTGCGGCCAGCCAGCGGCGTCGCGGCCGTGGAGTCGAGGAGCGTGGTGGACATGGGGACGATATAGGGCAGCAGGACAGGAAGCGGAAGTGCGGGTCGGCAGGTGGTGTTTGGGGTGTCGCGGGAGTAGCGCGGTCCGAACCTAGCCCTGCTGCAAGCTCTGCACCGCCTTCCAAATCCCTCCGCTTCGCAGCAGCCACTTTTCCTCTTCGCTCATCCCCGCGCAGGCGGGGATCCAGCATATCTGCAAGCGCATAGCGCTTCCTTTTAAGGCGAGCCTGGATTCCCGCCTGCGCGGGAATGAGCGAAGAAAATATATCGAGGGCAACCGACCCATGCCGGTTCCGCTGCCCTAGTTGTACAGCGTTCCCTCGAACGGGCTTTCCAGCACGAAGACCGGAATGTCGATGTCGTAGGCTTCGCCCGTTTCGGGCTCGACGCGGTAGGACCCGCTCATCATGCCGGACGGGGCGGAGAGCGGTGCGCCGGAGGTGTAGCGGAACTGTTCGCCCGCGCGGACCACGGGTTTTTCACCGACCACACCCGCGCCGCGCACTTCCTGGACCTGGCCCCGGCTGTCGGCGATGTGCCAGTAGCGGCCCGTGACGCGCAGGTCATCGGCGGATTGGTTGTCGATTTCCACCGTATAGGCCCAGATGAAGCGGCCCTCGGCCGGGCTGCTCTGGTCGGCGAGATATTCGGGTTCGACGCGCACGACCACGTCGCGCGTGCGCTGTTCGAACAGCGCCGGAAAGCCAGCTGGCAGGGCGGCATGTTCCGCCACGTCCTGATCTTCCGTCTTATCCATCACGACCCCTCTTTCGTGGCCCGGTCCGAGTGCCTTCCGGAAAACGGCAGACATATCGTAACCAGACTGCGACAAGCTTTCACGTGGATTACGGACTGGCAACCCGTTTCGCACGGCCATCCGCATGTTTTCGCAGTGGACCCGCAGCAGGGGAACCCGGAGCAATGTTTCGGCCAGATCTTGCCCAAGAGCACGTCCCGACGCCCGCCCGAACGCCTTTTTCATCCACGCCCGGCGTCCCCACAGGCCTTGAGCCGACGCCCGCGCCCCCCTACGCAACCGGAATGATCCTGCCGTCCCAGCAGATCGCCGCCCTGATCGAGAGCGGCCGAGTGCGCGTCGCGCAGACGCTCGGCGGCCTGCCGCCGACGCTCCAGCCCGCTTCGCTGGACCTCACCCTCGGCCGCCGCGCCTTCCGGAAGCGCGCGTCCATCCTGCCCCGCCAGGGCGGCCGCGTCGCGGACGGCATCGAAGCGCTGCACCTGCACGAAGTCGATCTGGACCAGGGCGCGGTGCTGGAGACCGGTTGCATCTACCTGATCGAGCTGCGCGAGAGCCTCGACCTGCCGGACGATATCTCGGCCCTGGCCAACCCTAAGAGCTCCACGGGACGGCTGGATGTGTTCGCCCGGCTGATCGGGGAAAGTTCCGCGCGCTTCGACGCCCTGCCTACAGGCTATTCCGGGTCGCTCTGGCTGGAAGTCGCGCCGCGCACCTTCCCGGTGCTGGTGCGCACCGGGGACCGGCTGTCGCAAATGCGCTTCCGCCGCGGAGACGCCGCGCCGCTGCGCAAGCAGACCGTCTCTCTGGACCTGTCGCCGGAGGCCGAGATCGTCGGATACCGCGCGCGCCGCCACTCCGGTCTCGTGGACCTTCGCGGCGTGGGCGCGCCCCCCGCGCGCGATTTCTGGGAGCCCGGCAGACGGTCCAAGGGCGGGCTGATCCTGGAGCCGGAGGAGTTCTACATTCTCGCCAGCCGGGAATCGGTGGAAATCCCCGTCGACCAAGCCGCCGAGATGGCCCCGATCGACACAGAGATCGGCGAGTTCCGCGCGCACTATGCAGGGTTCTTCGATCCGGGTTTCGGCGTGGCGGAAGCGGGCGGCGCGGGCAGCCGGGCCGTGCTGGAAGTGCGCGGGCGCGACGTTCCGTTCCTGCTGTCCCACGGCCAGCCCGACGCGCACCTCGTCTTCGAAGCGCTGAGCGAGACGCCCGACGACCTGTACGGCGCGAACGGCTCGTCCTACCAGGCGCAGGGGCTACGGCTCTCCAAGCATTTTTCCTAGGCGGAGCAGCTCGCCCCGCCGAGCACGCAGAAGGTCGCGCAGTGCGGATGGTTCAGCGGCACGGACCGCGCCGCATCCTCCAGCGTTCCGCCCATGTCGAATTGCGGGTCGTTCCACAGCAAGGTGCAGGACAGAACGCGCGCCGCGCCTTCGCCCTTGCGCCGCACCACCATGCGGGAATCGGCGCACATCATGGCATCGGGCGACACGGACAGGATGTCCCAGCAGGCCGTCGTGATTTCCGGCACGTCCGCCGCCTCGTCCATTTCCGGGAACAGCATCAGCGCGCCGGGATCGTCCGCATCCACGGGCCAGCCGCGCGATTCGATCAGCGCCCGGTAGCCCGCGCGGGCCACGGGTTCGGATTCCGAGAAGGCCGCGCGTCCGGCGATGTGCAGGCCGAAGCCCTGCTCCGCCAGCCAGTCCAGCCCCGGCAGCGCCCGCGCGAACGCGCCCCGGCCCCGCTCCGCATCGTGCTCGGCGGCCGTGAAATGGTCGAGACTGACCCGCAAGGTCATCTTGCCCGGAAAGCGCGCCTTCAGTTCGAGCAACCCGGCCTGGAC
>CAYULR010000246.1:0-4203 GCA_964445685.1 uncultured Algimonas sp. | reverse complement strand
CCCGGCACGACGCATCTGGGCGAAAACACCCGCATCGCGCAGATGATCCGCGCGCGCGGCATCAACACCCACTTGGAAAATACCAGCTTCATCGCGTCCGGCGGCGTGGACCTGTTCCTGGCAGGCGCGGAGCGCACCATGGAATGCGGCGCGCGCATCGGCGTGCACAGCTGGCAGGACCAGGACGGGGAGAGCCCGCGCACGCTCGGCCACGACCCGATCGAGGACCGGATGGAGCGCTTCCACGCCTCGCTGGATGTCGACCCGGATTTCTATGCCTTTGCGCGCGACGCCGCGCCTCATGCCGCGCTCTATTTCCTGAACCGGGATGATCTGGAACGGTTCGACCTGCTGAGCGACGGGACCTGCGAACCGGCCGAGTGGCTGTCCTGGCTGCCTTGGGTGAAGGGCTGACGGTGCGCTGGGACCTGTTCGCCATAGGCGGGGCGGCGCTGGTCATGCTGGCCGCGCTGGTGCTGCGCATTCCCAATCCGGATCTGCTTCGTTTCGAGGTGCAGGGCGAGCGCGCCTATGGCTACGGGTTCACGGACGGGCGCTCGCAGGGCGTGGTGCGGGCTTTGCTGCGCGACAACCCGCAGGTGGACACGCTCGTCTTCGTCGACATGCCGGGCACGCGGGACGTCACGTCCAACTACCGCTTGGCGCGCACCATCCGCCAAGCGGGGCTGAAGACCGAATTGCGGGGCGATTCCCGGATTGCCTCGGGCGCGGTGGATCTCTTCCTGGCGGGAACGGACCGCCGCGTGGCGTGCGGCGCGAGGATCGGCGTGCATGCCTGGGGCGGAACCGGGTTCGGCGCGCAGACGGCGGTCTGGGACAATCACCGCGGCTATTCCCGCGACTTCCTGTCCGACATGGGCGTGGACCCGGACTTCTATGATTTCAGGACCGCCGCGGCCGGGACGGACGACATCCACTGGATGAGCGAGGCCGAAGTGGACCGCTGGAACATGGCCACGGAGCCGCGCGACTGCCGCTAGTCGAAGTAGGGATTGTCGTACTTCATCGCCGCGTTCATCCGCGCCCGCCGCTGCTCTTTCGTCTCCACCGGAGGCGGCGGCTCGATGCGCGCTTTGTAGAGCACGGCAGCCACTGTGTAGGCGCTCAATGCGAATAGCAGCGCCCAGCTCAGCCACAGCCCGCGTCCACCGTCCGCCGCGACCGACAGGGCGAACCGCGTGAACTCGGGCAGTGTCATGTCCAGACTCCCGGCGGCGGACGATCACGGAAGCAAGACGGCGTAGTGGAAGACGGTCGACGCGACGGGCAGTCCCGCCATCACGGCCAGTGCCGTCGGTGTGCGGTACAGGTAGAACAGCCAGCCGAGGGCCACGCCGAAACACAGGGCTGACAGGAAAGCCAACATGGGGGGCGTCTAGCGCGGACAGGTTTCCGTCCGGTGAAAGCGCTTATTCGTAGTTCGCGCTGATCGTGTAGGTGCCGGTGTAGAGGCCGGGCGGTTGGTTCACCCCGACATAGAGCGTCGCGCCGATATTCATGTTGTTCTGGCCGTTGCTGCGGACCTGGCGGACGCCGCCGAAGGCGGAGTCGTTGCGGCTGCCCGCGCCGATGAACGAATCGACCAGCATGGAATTTCCGTTGCCGTCGGTCAGCGTGATCGATCCCGGATCGGTGACGGAAAACAGCCGTCCCGGCGCGCCCGTCACGCGGATGCGCGCCCGGTTGCCATTGGCCAGGCAGGACAGGCCCGGACCGCAGATGGAGCTGTTGTCGTTGCCCCGGAGCACCTTGACGGTCGAGGCCTGCGTCGTGCTGGGCGCGATGGTGCCGAAATTGAGGTGCTGGTAGAATTCGACTTCCAGCGCCGGAAGGACATTGACCGTGCCAGCCCCCGTTTCGGTCGTGGCGAACACGCCCTGTCCCGGAAGGATCGTCATCAGGGCCAGCGCCAGGCTGCCCACGCGTCGTTTCGTGATCAATCGTGCCATGCGGTCGAGACTCCCACCTCTCTCTGGACCTTTACAGGGACCGGGGCCTACCGGTCGGGAGTTACGTCCCCGTTAACCGCGAGCTGTCCCGGAACGAGACAGGGCCAGACATGACAAAACCCCCGACGCCTGGCGTCGGGGGCCTCCACTCCTCCCCTTTGAGGGTAGAATGGTGTTGAGGCGCGGGGCCTCTCTTAGTTGTCGAGGTTCGGCGTATAGTCGCCATCGATCTTACAGGTCATATCGGTCTGCGCGGTCGTACCTGCGGGGCAGGTCACGGTCGTCAGCGTGCCATTCGAACCCGGCACGACGATCGCATTGTCGGCGACCATTCCGTCATCGTCCGCTGCGCGGAAGGCGTTTTCGCGGACCGTATCGTCCATCACGATGATCTCTTCGTCGGACTGGATGCTCGGTTCACCGTCCGCCTGCAGCACTTCACCAACGGTATCGTTGATCTTTGCGGGGTGCATTGCGGTCGCGCCCAGCACGGCGGTCTTGGCTTCGGCTTCGTACGTCGTGCGGTACTCGATAGTATCCTGTTCGTCGTCGGCGTAGATGGTCGCGTCTGCATAGTCGCTCTCATCGTTCAGCGCGGCGTCGATGTCGTCGTCGAGCATCATCGCATCGTCCATGTCGTCCATATCGTTGATGTCGTCGTTCAGATCGGCATCGGAGACATAGGTGTCGTAATCGTAGGTGGCATAGTCTTCGCGATCATCCAGATCATCGGACACGGCGGCCGCGACAACGGGTTCGTCGTAGGACGCAACCGTATCGTAGTCGTCGTCACCCATCAGGGCTGCACCACCGGCAACGGCAAGGGCACCCAGGGCCAGAACGGCAGCGCCAAGCAGCAGGCCGTTATTGTTCTTCTCTTCGATGTGCATCACGGGAATGTTGGGATTCGGATCGCAAGCGGTCGTATTGTTGGTGTTGTAGGTCGTCATAAAATAAGTCCTTTCCAAAAATTGTTTTCGTTCAAAAAGGCTCGTGATTTCAGCGCTTTGGTGTGCGTCTCAGTCAGTGGCCTCCTCGCCTAACCAACGGACTCACCGGGGTGGCGTTCCATCCAATTGCATTACTGAATTGTATGCCGCTTTCTCGGAACAGGCGTGCGGACAAGTGACGGTCGCCTTGCGGGCGGACCTCGTTCTGGTGGTCCCAAACGCGAAAAGCCCGCACGAAGGCGGGCTCGTCGTCGATCTTATGGGGCAGCCCGCGTCAGGCGGGCGGCGGAACGTTCAGGAGGCTATTTGCCGCCCTTGTTCATGCCGCGGCCCGTCGTGCGCTCGGCGATACGGGCAGATTTGCCGCGACGCTCACGCAGGTAGTACAGCTTGGCGCGACGCACCTTGCCGCGACGCTTGACCTGGATTTCCTCGACCAGCGGGGAGTAGACCGGGAAGACCCGCTCCACGCCTTCACCGTAGGAGATCTTGCGCATGGTGAAGCTCTCGTTCAGGCCAGCGCCGGAGCGTGCGATGCAGACGCCTTCGAAGGCCTGCAGGCGGGTGCGGTTGCCCTCGGTGATGCGGACCTGGACAATCAGCGTATCGCCGGCCGAAAAGTCGGGGACGGCTTTGCCGGAGGACAGGAGGCGCTCGGCCTCTTTCTTCTCGAGCTTTTGAATCACGTTCATCGTTTCACTCCGTCGGGCTTTCGCCCTTTCGTTTCAGATGCGCGTCCCACAAATCGGGGCGGCGCGCCTTTGTAATCTCTTCCATTTGCGCCCGTCGCCAGCGATCCACGGCCCCGTGGTCGCCGGATGTGAGCACGGCCGGGATTTCCCGGCCTTCGAAGTTCCGAGGCTTGGTATAGAGTGGATACTCCAGCAAGCCGGTCTCGAAACTTTCTTCCTCGGCACTGTCGCTGTTGCCCAGAACTCCGGGCAGCAGGCGGACACACGCCTCGATCATGGCCTGTGCGGCGACCTCTCCGCCCGCGAGAACGAAATCGCCGATGGAGACTTCCTCCATTTGGCGCGATTCGATGACGCGTTCGTCGAGGCCTTCGAACCGTCCGCAAAAGCAAACAAGACCCGGCCCGGCGGCGAGCTCCTTCACGCGGTCC
Organism: uncultured Algimonas sp.; assembly: GCA_964445685.1. Lineage (GTDB taxonomy): Bacteria > Pseudomonadota > Alphaproteobacteria > Caulobacterales > Maricaulaceae > Litorimonas. The sequence goes on along the minus strand of CAYULR010000246.1, from coordinate 160 downwards.
TGCGTGAGCGGCTTTCCCCGGGGGGTCATGTATAAAAGCGGGCGGTCATTCCTGACCACGCTGTCGATGGCTTTCGCCGAAATGTCGGGTTTGAGGACAAGCCCCGCCCCGCCACCGGCCGGAGGGCCGTCAACAGTGCGGTGCCTATTAACGGCAAAGT
>CAYULR010000245.1:364-4280 GCA_964445685.1 uncultured Algimonas sp. | reverse complement strand
TCTCAACAATCGTATCCGCCCCGCCCAAACCTGCCCTACAACGGACACGTTCGAGGTTGCTCTTACAGCCCCGGACACCTTCCAGCGAGGGAGCGGCAACGCGAGCCATTCCCTCCAACCATCTTCCACTCCAGCCGCAGGCAGCCCACCGGAGTGGCACCAAAAGCGTCCCTCTCCCTCGCGGAAGGCTCTCTTTTTCAAGGCTTGCCCCGGATCAGCACCGGGGCCGCACATCTCCCCCTGCGCGCATCACCCTCATCATCTCCTGCTTCGCAGTCGTCCGTTCACTTACGTTCACGGCGCTTCGCTATTTTCGCATTCCGCGAAAATTCGACTACTTCGACCGCTACACGTCCTTGCCTCCCCCTGAAACAAGTTGCATCCTGCCTGCAAAGAGTTGCGGGCGCTGTCCGCAGCCGCAAGGGGACATATCATGACCACATCGGCCCAATCCGGCGCGGCCTCGCCTTTGGCTGCGCTCAAGCCCAGCCTTCCCATCCTGTCGATCATCAACATGGCGGTCGGCTTTTTCGGGCTCCAAATCGGCTTTGCGCTGCAGAACGCCAATGCCTCGCGCATCTTCCAGAGCCTCGGCGCGGATTACGGGGCCTTGCCGCTTTTCTGGTTGGCGGGTCCCGTGACGGGTCTGATCATCCAGCCGATCGTGGGCTACATGTCCGACCGGACGTGGGGGCGGTTCGGGCGCAGGCGGCCCTACTTCCTGGCGGGCGCACTGCTCGCCAGCATCGCGCTGATCGTCATGCCGACCTCGCCCGTGCTCTGGATCGCGGCCAGCTCTCTCTGGATCCTCGACAGCGCGCTGAACATCTCCATGGAGCCGTTCCGCGCCTTCGTGGGCGACAACCTGAATTCGCGCCAGCGCAGCGCGGGCTATGCGGCGCAGGGCGTGTTCATCGGACTGGGCACCTATGTCGGCTCCAAGCTGCCGGAATGGCTGGGCCTGGTCGGCTACGCCAACACCGCGCCCGAAGGCAGCGTCGCACCCAGCGTGACCATGGCGTTCCTCGTCGGTGCGGGCATCCTGTTCCTCGCCGTGCTCTACACCGTGCTGACGTCCAAGGAGTACTCGCCCGAAGAGCTCGAGACGTTCGAAGCCAACGACACCTCGGCGCTGGGCCAGGCCCGACGCGTGGAAGCGCCCGTGCCGGAAAGCGGCTTCTTCACGCGCTGGGGCACGATCGCCGTCGCGCTCGGCGTCGCGATGGTGGCGGGCGTGTTTCTGCTGGACACGGAACGCCAGTTCATCGTCTTCGCCGCCCTCGTGGCGATCGTCGGCGCGATGTTCCTATATACAGGCGCGCACCTGAAGGCCGGGCGGGCGTCCAACATGGTCAGCGGGCTGATGAGCGACCTCGTCACCATGCCGTCCCTGATGAAGCGCCTCGCCGCCGTGCAGTTCACCAGCTGGTTCGCCTTCTTCACCCTCTGGGTCTACCTGACGCCGGCCGTCACCTTCCACCATTTCGGCACATCCGACACGTCGACTGACGCCTACGGCGCGGGCGCGCTGGCAGTGAACGACATCTTCGCGCTCTACGGGATCGTGTCCATGCTGTTCGCCGCGATCATCCCGCTCTTCACGCGCCTGATGGGGGTGAAGCCGTTCTACGCGCTGACCCTCGTCATTGGCGGCCTGTCCTTTGCAGGCATCCGTTTTCTCGATCCCAGCCTGTTCTGGGTGGCGGCAACGGGCATCGGCATCGTCTGGGCGTCCGTGCTGGTCCTGCCCTACGTGCTTCTCAGCGATGCGCTACCGGCGGCGCGGATGGGCACTTACATGGGCATCTTCAATTATTTCATCGTCATTCCCCAATTGGTGGTTGGCACGCTGATGGGCGGCGTGCTGAACAGCCTGCTCGGCGGTGATCCGTCCCTGACGCTGGTCGTCGCGGGCGTGGTCATGGCGCTGGGCGCGGTGCTTCTGATCTTCGTGCCGCACGAGACTGCACAGGACTGACCCATGACGAAGAAGATCAGGCTCGAAGACATCGCCGAAGAGGCAGGCGTCTCTATCGCGACCGTGTCCCGCGCCCTGTCCGACAACCCGGCCGTCTCTGACAAGACCAAGCGCCGCGTCTGGGACCTCGCCCGGCGCAAGGGCTACAATATCCGCGCCCTGCCCGGCACGGGCGCGACGGCGGAAAACACGCTGTCCGTCATCGTGCCCAAGCCGCAGGGACGCGAGGGCTGGATGCTGGACCCCTTCTTCCAGGGCTTGCTCGGCGGGATCGGCGAAGCGGCGCGGAGCTTGCGCTGCGACTACGTCGTCAGCCACGCCGATCCGCAGAATTATGACGACCTGTCGCGCCTGCTCGACCGCTCCCGCTCCGCCGGGATCATCTTCCTGGGGCAGAGCTTCCTGCACGAGCGGCTGAACCGCCTGGTCGGCCACCCGATGAAGTTCATCGTCTGGGGCGGGGATTTCGACGGGCAGGCCTATGCGTCGGTCGGCTCGGACAATCTGCGCGGCGGGGAGATGGCGGCCGCCCACCTCGCGCGGTTGGGCCGCAAGCGGATCGCCTTCTTCGGCGACACGGACGCGCCGGAGATCGCCCAGCGCTACCAGGGCTACCGCCGCGCGCTGGAAAAGCACGATCTGGAGATCGACCCGGACCTCGTCTTTCCCGCCCATTTCGAGATCGAGACGGCGACCGATTCGACTCACGCGCTGATCTCGCGCGGGCGGAGCTTCGACGGGGTGGTCTGCGCGTCGGACCTGATTGCCATCGGCGTCATCCGCGCCCTGAATGCGCGCGGCCTGCGCGTGCCCGAAGACGTCTCGGTCGTCGGCTATGACGACATCCACTTCGCCCGCTACATCGATCCGCCGCTGACCACGGTCGCGCAGGATCTGACGCTCGCGGGGCGGTTGATGGTGATGAAGCTGCTCAACGCGGACGATCCGGGGGATATCCGCTCCGAGCGGTTGCCGACGGAGCTGATCCAGCGGGAAAGCTGTGGGGCATTGTCGTAGGATTTCGTCCGGTGGACAAAATTCCGACAATGCCGCGTAGCGCAAGCGAAGCGGACAGTCGGCACCCGCCGACTGTGGCTCATCCCAAAGGCGACACAAACCCCGAATAGCCCGGCATCATCCCCCCGTCCGGCCTGTCGCCCACGCACAATTCCGCCGCCGTCGCGCCGCCGTAGGCCAGCGCTTCCGGTCCCAGATTGAACACGCAGCGGCGCGTGCGGCCGTCCAGCACCCGGTCGAAGACCAGCAGAGCGCCTTCCCCGGCGAACTCGATCGTGCCTTCGCGCAGCACGCGGCAATTGTTGCGCAGGGCGATGGCGGCGCGCTGGAAGTTCAGCACGCTGTCCGGGTCGTCTTCCTGGTAGGCCACGCAGCGTTCGCGGTGGGCGTCCTGCAGGGGCAGCCACGGCTTGGCGTCGGAAAACCCACCATAATCGTTGCCCTGGCCATCCCAGGGCATGGGCGTGCGCGCCCCGTCGCGGCCCAGCGTTTCCGGCCAGTTGGTGATGGCTTCCGGATCCTTCAGGTCCTCGAAGGCGATCTCGCCCTGCGTCAGGCCCAGCTCCCCGCCATAATAGAGGAACGCATTGCCGCGCAGGCTGGTCATCAGCAGCGCCAGCAGCTTGCTGTAGCGCGCAGGCTCGCACGCGCCGCGCCAGCGGGTCACGGCTCTGGGCGCATCGTGGTTCTCGAACGCCCAGCTCGGCCAGCCTTCTCCCGGCTCGCCCGGCCACTCTCTCTGGGTGTGGCGTACGAGGTCCGCCGTCAGCGCATCGGCATAGAGGAAGTCGAACGCATAGGCGGAATTCAGCCGCCCATCGCCGTTCGTGAAGGCCTTCATCTCTTCGAGGGGCCACGGGCCGCCGACTTCGGCGACGGTGAAGACTTCGCGGTCATAGCTGTCGATCACGCCGCGGATGC
>CAYULR010000245.1:0-354 GCA_964445685.1 uncultured Algimonas sp. | reverse complement strand
CATCGTGCGCGTCGATGACGGACCGGATGCGTTCTATGAAGGGCACGATCTCCGGCTGGCTCATATTGTTGACGTGGCGCTGGAAGTCGAAGGGCCGGGTCGGCGGGCGCTTGTGCTCCGTCTCCACCGGATTGTCGGCCAGGCTGCGGTCGTGCATCCCGAAGTTCAGCGCATCCAGCCGGAAGCCGTCCACGCCCCGGTCGAGCCAGAAGCGCGTCACGCCCAGGATCGCTTCCTGGACGTCGGGATTGTGCAGGTTCAGGTCCGGCTGTTCGCGCAGGAAATTGTGCAGATAGTACTGCCCCCGGCGCGCATCCCATTCCCAGGAGCCCATGCCGAAAACGCTTTGCCAGT
>CAYULR010000244.1:0-4309 GCA_964445685.1 uncultured Algimonas sp. | reverse complement strand
CACGATGCTGCCGGAAATCAGCTTCGACGGCCCGCGCTACGGATCGTTCTTTGACCCGGAAGTGACGAGCAGCGTCACCCTGTCCACGATAACGCAGATCGCGCCCAAGTCCGAACGGCGCGACACGGCGGCGAACCGCGCGGCCCGTATCCCGCTTTCCTACGCCAACCGCATCGTAAACCGCCGTCTGGCCCGCAAGGCCAGCAACGGCGAAGCGAGCTATACCGGGGCCGGGACGGGCGTGTCCGACCTGTTCGAGTCGGCGGAGATCGCCAGCCTCGGCATCGCGGCGGAGCCGGACAAGCTGCGCGACGGTTTCATCGAGGCGGAACGCATCCTGCGTCAGGCCATCGACCATGGCTTCACGCAGAGCGAGCTCGACGAGCTCATCGCGAATGACCGCAAGAGCCTGGAAGTCGCCATCCAGACAGCCAAGACCCGCCGCACGCCGAACCTCGCCCGCCAGATCATGAACGCCTTTTCGTCCGAGCGCGTCATCACCAGCGCCGAAAGCGGACTGGAACGGTTCGATGCCTTCGTCGCCGACCTGACGGTGGAGGACGCCGAGGCCGCCTTGCGCGAGGCCTGGTCCGCGCTGGAAACCGCGCCGCAAATGTATCTGCAGAGCGACACGGTCGTCGAAGACCCGGATGTGTGGCTGTCCAGCTTGCTGGAAGAATCCCGGTCCGTGACGTTGCCGGCAGATCTGCGCGACGACGTCGGAGAGTTCGCCTACACCGAATGGGGGGAGCCGGGCACGGTCGCCGAGCGCGGCCGGATCGAGGATATCGGTATCGACACGGTCGTGTTCGACAATGGCGTGCGGCTGAACATGAAGCCCACGCCCTATGAGGACGACGTCGTGCGCATCCGGGTTCGGTCCGGCTCCGGCACGGGGTTCTACCCGCAGAACAAGCCCGCTTTCGGAACGCAGATGAGCGTGATCGTCGGGTCGTCGGGACTGGGCGCACACACGGCGGATGATCTCTCCACGCTGCTGGCGGGCCGCGCCGTCGGGGCCAGGCGGTCCTTCGGGACGCGGGACATGGTCATTGGCGGATCGACCGTCCCGGAAGATCTGGAGTTGCAGATGAACCTGATGGCGGCGACCCTGACCGACCCGGCTTTCCGGGCGGAAACCCTGCCGCGTTTCGAAAGCCAGATCCGTTCGGTCTGGTCCAAGCTGGACTCCACGCCGAACGGAGCGGCCGACATAGAAGTCCCGTCCATTCTTTCGTCCAATCACTGGAGCGATGTCCATCCGTCGGAAATGCAGATGCTCGACATCGACCTGGACGCCCTGTCGTCCTGGTACGAAACCCATATTGACGGCGCGCCTATCGAGATCGGCGTCGTCGGCGACTTCGACCCGGACGAGATGACCCAGCAGGTTGCGAGCACGTTCGGCGCGCTGCCCGACCGGGCCGAAGGCTCGCCGGAGGTCCCGGCCTCCGCATTGGACTGGGTGTTTCCGAACGGACGCGTGCGACCCTACACGATCACCCATGCGGGCGAGCCGGATACGGGAAGTCTGTCCGTCTATTGGCCCATCGACGATCACGACGCCGTGGAGCGGTCCCGCCGACTGTCCATGCTCTCGCGTGTCCTGCGCCTGGAGCTGAACGAGGTGCTGCGCGAGGAGGAGGGGGCGACCTACTCGCCCTCCGCTTATACCAGCATGCCCGACGTCAATCCGAATTGGGGCTATGTCGGCGTAACGATCGAAGCGGAGCCGGGCGAACTCGACCGCCTGACCGGGATTATCGAAAGCGTCGCTGCGAAAATCGCGGAAGAGGGCGTGGACGCCGATGTGTTCGACCGGGCCATCAAGCCCACGCTGGAAGGGATCGAAACCAGCTACGAGAACAACAATTACTGGCTCGGCGTCGTCGACCAGGCCCAGACGCGGCCAGACACGCTGGATGATTTCCGGAGCCGCGAGAAGATGTTCAAGTCGATGACGGCGGAGGACGTATCCTCCGTCGCGAATGTGCTGAACCCGGACCGTGCGATCCGGGTCCATGTGGTGCCCGAAGGCTAGGGGAGGCGTCAGTCGCCGCGGTCGATGCCGACCGCGTCGGTCACGTCCGGACGGTTCACGCGCAGCAGCTGCATGTGGAACATCAGCGTGCCGGACGGGCGTCCGCCCGCGCCGCTATCGCCGTAGGCAAGGTCCGCCGGGATGTAGAGCGTGCGGGCTTCACAGACTTTCATCTCCGCCAGCGTTTCGTTCCAGCCCGCGATGAAGCGGTTGGACGGGCCGACCAGCGGTGATCCGCGCTCATAGGAGCTGTCGAAGACTTCGCCGTTGGGGAAGAAGCCGTGATAGTGCGCGAAGATTTCCTCGCCCGGACGCGGGACCAAACCGTTTTCCATGCCGGGCTGGATGACGCGGTACTGCAGGCCTGAGTCGTTGGTCACGACACCGTCGCGGGTCGCATTCTCCATGTGCCAGGCGTTGAAGCCCTCTGTATCGGGCAGGTCTTCGTCCGCATAGTCGGCGAGGTCGAGCGTCAGATTGTCCGGGCACTCCGCAAAGCCTTCGGCGACGCCGGGCGCGTCGTTCTCGCCCGCCGCGCCGACATCGTCGGACGAGGCGGTGCAGGCGGCCAGCAGGGCGGCGGCGGAAATGGCGGTGAGTAAGCGTGTCATGGGTACTCCAATATGACGGGGCAGTAATCTAGGGGCGGCAACGGCTCGCTAGCGGGCAAGTTCCCGCATCGCGTTTTCCAGCCCCGACAAGGTCATGGGGAACATGCGGTCTTCGCCGATGATCTCCTGGATCATTTTGGTCGACTGGCTGAACTCCCAATACTTTTCGGCGGTCGGGTTGATCCAGACGAGATGCGGGTAGATGTCCGCGACGCGTTTCAGCCAGACTGCGCCGGGCTCCTCGTTCCAATGCTCGACCGAGCCGCCGCGCATCGCGACTTCGTAGGGGCTCATCGCGGCATCGCCGACGATGACGACGCGGTGGTCCGCCGGGAACTTGTGCAGAATGTCCCAGGTCGGCGTGACCTCGCTCATGCGGCGTCGGTTGTCCTTCCAGACCTGTTCGTAGATCATGTTGTGAAAGTAGAAATATTCCAGCCGCTTGAACTCCGACTTGGCGGCGCTGAACAGGTCTTCGGCCTGTTGCACGTGCGCGTCCATCGACCCGCCAATGTCGAAAAAGGCCAGGACCTTGACCGCGTTGCGGCGTTCGGGCCGCATCTTGATATCGAGCCAGCCCTGGCGCGCCGTGCCGCGGATCGTGCCGGGGAGGTCGAGTTCCTCCGCCGCGCCTTCGCGGGCGAATTTGCGAAGGCGGCGCAGCGCGACCTTGATGTTGCGCGTGCCGATTTCCTTGTCGCCGTCGAGGTTCTTGAACTGGCGCTTGTCCCAGACCTTGACAGCCTTGCCGTGCCGGCCTTCCTTCTGGCCGATGCGCACGCCTTCGGGGTTGTAGCCATAGGCGCCGAAGGGCGACTTGCCGGCCGTGCCGATGTTCTTGTTACCGCCCTCGTGGCGCTTGTCCTGGTTCTCCAGCCGTTCCTTCAGCGCCTCCATGATCTTCTCGAAGTCGCCGAGCGCTTCGATCTCCGCCATTTCTTCGGGCGACAGGTGCAGCTCCGCCATCTTGCGAAGCCAGTCTTCGGGAATGGAATGCTCGTCCTGGCCGAAGATGTCGCCCAGATAGTCCACGCCCCGGAAGACGTGGCCGAAGACCTGGTCGAACTTATCGAGGTCGCGTTCATCCTTCACCAGCGCGGCGCGGGACAGGTGGTAGAAGCCGTCCATCGACTCCTCGGCCACGCCCTTGTCCACGCCTTCCAGCAGGGTCAGATATTCCCGGATCGAAACCGGGACGGAGGCGCGACGGAGCTCGCTGAAGAAATGGTGAAACATTTAAGGCGTTATCCTCTGCACTCGCCTTGATACGCGATAGGCTGGTTTCCGGCTTCGCAGCTATTGCCGTAGGTCCGGCCGTTCGTGCCGCAAACGGGCTGGTAGACCTGCGGGCAGACGATGCCCGGCTGGGGCAGAGGCTGTGTAGGGGTCGACACATCGCGGCATTCCCCGCGATAGGCGGCGGAGACGCCGTTGCCATTGGCCGTGCATTCATTGCTGTAGGTCCGTCCGTCGCACCCGCAGACAGGCGCGAACTCCTGCGTGCAGAATTGTGGGATGGGTCGGCAGACGCCGGGCTGGTCGGCCGCGCCGCATTGCGCTTCGATGGTGCGGCGGCAGAACTCACCCGCACCGCAGGACGGGCTGGGCGTCGCCGTGAACCCACCGCAGACACGGTCGCCCGGTTGCGTGACAGGGC
>CAYULR010000243.1:1476-4321 GCA_964445685.1 uncultured Algimonas sp. | reverse complement strand
TGCGCAGCTTGCAGATGAAGACGTCAATGATCTTGAGTTCCGGCTCGTCCATGCCGCCATAGAGGTGGTTGAGGAACATTTCCTTGGTGAGCGTCGTGCCTTTGCGCAGGGAGAGCAGCTCCAGCATCTGGTATTCCTTGCCGGTCAGGTGGACGCGGTGATCGCCGACTTCGACGGTCTTGGCGTCGAGGTTCACCTTGATCTCGCCGGTGGTGATGATGGATTGGCTGTGGCCCTTGGAGCGGCGGACGACGGCGTGGATGCGGGCCACGAGCTCGTCCTTGTGGAAGGGCTTGGTCATGTAGTCGTCGGCGCCGGTGCCGAGGCCGCGGACCTTGGTCTCGATGTCGTTCGTGCCGGACAGGATGAAGATCGGGGTCTGCACCTTGGCGAGGCGCAGCGTCTTCAGGACTTCGAAGCCGGGCATGTCGGGCAGGTTCAGGTCAAGCAGGATGATGTCGTAATCGTAGAGCTTGCCGAGATCGACGCCCTCTTCACCCAGGTCGGTCGTGTAAACGTTGAAGCCTTCGGACTTCAGCATCAGTTCGATGCCTTGTGCCGTGGCCATGTCGTCTTCGATTAGAAGAACCCGCATTATTCAACCCTCCCAGGCGATTCCCGAAACCCCATCGCCTACGGCCATGGTTAATGGTCCTTTTGGGCTAAAGGAAACCGGTAAACCAGACGTTAACGTCCTTAACGCCCTGTCATGTGCGATTATCCGATACGGGTCCGACATGACCTGTCGCGGCACACTCCGCCTTTCTTAACCGATGTCGCGCAAGAGAGGGATGTGCCGCAAAACTTGGTTGAAATCATTTAACCCTGTTCCTTCACGGGACCGAAAGTCTGCTCCTGTAACGACGCCCTCAAATGAGGCTGCGCCCACTCCGAAAGGCGCGCGGCACAGCAGAGACGTTAGGAAAGAGACCATGGCACAGATGTCGGACAAGCAGATTCAACGCACACGCTTCCGGGTGGGCGAACTGCAAAAGCGCATCGCCGTGCTCGAAGCGACCCGCGAAGACCTGGAGCGCCAGATCCGCAAGCTGGCCGAAAGCGTCCCCGAAGAGGAGGTGGACGCCAAGGAACAGCGCGACGGCTACGTCGCCTATGGCAGCTACGCCCAGTCCGTGATCGCGCGCAAAGGCAATCTGCGCCGCTCGCTCGACGATATCGTCTCGCAGACCTCCGACATCGCGGTCGACCTGCGCAACGAACTCGACGCGCTGGACAGCTACGAACGCATCCGCGCCCGCCGCATGGCGCAACAGGCCGAACGCCGCCAGAAGCGCGTCGGCTAGCCTGATCTGCGCAGGGCTTTTGCCCGCCACGCCGACGGTGAAAGCGTCTCGCCGCGCGAGAAAGCCCGCCGGAACGAGGGCAGCGAGGCGAACCCGCTCTCATAGGCGATCGACAGAATTGTCTCCGAAGCTCTGTCCGCATCCGCGAGCAGGGCTTTTGCATAGTCGGTCCGGTAGGCATTGAGGAAAACACGGAAGTGGCCATAGCCATAGGTCTGGTTGATCAAGGCCCGGACCTCGGCCTCTGTCGCGCCCATTGACCTGGCGAAGTCAGGAAAAGTCAGGGCGGAGTCCAGATAGGCTTTGTCTTCCGTCATCAACGTATCGAGCCGCCGTGAAAGTTCTTTCTGGCGGGCGTTTCCTTCACTTCGAACCGGCGTTCGAACTCCGAACGGGTGGGCGGGCGCACGCAGCAATGACAGGCTGAAGAGAGCCGTGACGAGCAGGATGGTCCCGTTCTGGAAGGCAACAAACATTTCCGGACGCCACGCCGTACCCATCACAGCGTCCGCGAGAAGGTCGAGCAGCAACAAGCCCACCATTCCGACCGCAACGAATATGCGGAGTCGGCGGCGGCGCTCCAGCAGGTCCCCGCGCCGTCCCTTCCATATCTCGAACAGCAGATGGGCGATCAATCCGAGCCCGAAAACTATCTGGAAAATATTGGGCAGAAAGCTTTGCAAGGATCGCCCGAACCCGCCGCGTGACGCGATCACCAGGAGTGTCCAGCCAAGCGCGACAGCCAATACGGTTCTGTCGAAGCGGAACTCCGCCCGAAAGCAGGCGAGCAGGAAAATCCAAATGAAGATTGCGGCAAGGCTCGCGGAGCTGTCGGCAACGACTGACACCCAGCCTTGTGCCATGAGTGGTTCTGCGGCCGCATTGCCGATGACGAACCCCGAGACACCCAGAGCCAACAGCGCGAGAGATACGTTCCAACGCCAGTCTTCGGAGTCTCGTAAGGACAGTACGGTCGTCTGCAGCAATAGCACCGGAACGGCGATCCGGAAGACGGCATCGAGAAGGGGCCAGGACATGAGGTCCCTTTGGCATGCATCGCCCGCCTGTCATCCGTTCACTTCCGGGTTTCAAGAAAATGAAGTCCGATTTCTCATCTTTTGAACAGACGGTTCGGTCCGGTCCGCGCAGGCCGGACATCATGACCTATATGACCCAGATAGAGGCGCCTGCCGGACGCGGCTGGCCCTATGTGATCCGGCTGAGCCTGTTTTTCGCGGCCTTCTTCGTGATCGACAATCACGCGACAACGCTATTCCAGCTCTTTTCCACGGAGACGCGCGGCTGGACGCGGGCCGGACATGCCGCGCTGCTCTGGTACGGTGCGCTGGCGGGTCTGTCCGTGCTCGTCATGATCCTGTTGGTCGGCTGGAACAGGACGAAAGACTTGCTGGGGCTTCACCGGCGCGTCGGGCTGGCGCTGACGTTTGCATTTTGCGTCTCGCTTCTGATGCCCGCTATCCTGGCGATGGCCTCACCGCCGACGATCAACGGCTCGACGGTTTTGGTGCTCCTCCATGACG
>CAYULR010000243.1:0-1466 GCA_964445685.1 uncultured Algimonas sp. | reverse complement strand
CGCGGTCATGCCGGGCATTTCCGAAGAGATCGTTTTCCGCGCGTTCCTGTTCGGAATGCTGCATTATTTCTTCGGATGGCGTTTCCTGCCGGCCGCACTGGCGGGAGCCGTCATCTTTGCATCCGCTCATCTCTATCAGTCGGATGAGCTCACCGAGCTCGCTTTCATACTGCTCTACACCGGAGTGGGCGGCGTTTGGTTCGCATGGCTCTACAGGGCGTGGTCGCGCAATCTCTGGGTGCCCATAGGGTTTCACGCCGCCATGAATGGCTGGTGGAGCGTCTTCGAAATCTCGGACACGGCAGCGGGTCCGGTGATCGGCGTGGTCGCCCGCCTGGCCGTCGTCGTCGCATCGGTCGTGGGAACTATCTGGATCGTCAGGCGACGTGAACGCTTGGACTACTCCGCCGCCTCGAAGGCGTAGCCCGCGCTGCGGACGGTGCGGATGGGATCGGGTTTGCCGGTCTTCTTCAGCGCCTTGCGCAGGCGGCCGATATGGACGTCGACCGTGCGCGCCTCGACATAGACGTCGCGGCCCCAGACGGCGTCGAGCAGCTGCTCGCGCGAGAAGACGCGGCCTGGATGGCGCACGAAATGGTCGAGCAGGCGGAACTCGGTCGGGCCGAGGTGGATGCTCTCTCCGTCGCGCTTGACGCGGAAAGCCTGGCTGTCGACCTCGATGTCTCCGACGCGGATGACGTCTTCCAGCAGGCTCGGCTTGGCGCGGCGCATCAGGGCACGCGTGCGGGCGAACAGCTCCGGCATGGAGAACGGCTTGATCATGTAGTCGTCCGCGCCGAAATCCAGGCCCGTGATCCGGTCCGTTTCGTCGCCGCGCGCGGTCAGCATGATGACGGGCGTCTTGGAGGTTTCCTTGCGGCGGCGCAGGCGGCGGCAGACTTCCACGCCCGACAGTTTGGGCAGCATCCAGTCAAGGATGATCAGGTCGGGGGCGCGTTCGGCGGCCAGCAGCAAGGCCTCTTCCCCGTCCGTGGCCACGGCGGTCTCGTAGCCTTCCTTGCCGAAGTTGTAGTCCAGCAGCGTCGCGATCGCATCTTCGTCTTCGACGATCAGAACGTAGGGTTTCATCTCGGCCTCTTGATCTTGGGGCGGGCGGCTAGTCGGCGGTGGGCCTGTCGAGCACGGACTGGACGGTCTCGTCCTCGACCAGCTGGCTGCCGTGGCGGGTGAAGTAGACGACTTCGCAGATGTTCGATGTGTGATCGCCGACACGCTCGAGATTCTTCGCGGCGAAGAGCAGGGCGGTGGACGCGCTGATGCGGCTGGGGTCGTCGCTCATGTCGGCCAGCAGATTGCGCAGGATGAGGTTGTACGCCTCGTCCGTATCCGTGTCGGCGAGCCAGATCTGCACGGCGGCGCGCGTATCGTCGCGCAGGAATGCGTCCAGCGCGGCGGAGAGCTGCGTCTTCACCAGGCGGCCCATGCGGTTCACGCCGTCCTGGATG
>CAYULR010000242.1:1864-4359 GCA_964445685.1 uncultured Algimonas sp. | reverse complement strand
TACATTGACATTGTAGGGGTCACTGGTTCAATCCCAGTATCGCCCACCACGGAAACGTCGCTCGCTTAGGCTGCGGCAAGGATTTGCGCTCCATGACTAGCGCCGCCCCCCAAAATCTGCATTTTCAGCGTCATGTCGGATGAGCGCGATACCGAGAAGAAGCCCGTCACTCTGGCGGACTACATTCCGCCTGCGACGCACGCAAAAAAGCCCAAGCGGCGCGGTCCGTCCGACGCCGACCGCAAGCGTCTGGCGGAGCTGGAGCGCGCGGTCCGGGAGACGGAACCGGATGCGGTGCACCGGTCCAGCGAAAAGCGCGGCAAGACCAAGCACAAAGGCCGCCTCGCCGAGAGCAAAGGATGGAAACGGCCCAACCGGGCGAACCAGCCCAGGCACAGCAAGGTCGGCAAGAACGGCCTCGTCGTCTGGGCCATCCTGTTCATGATACTGGTCGCGTTCTTCTGGGACTAGGACTGCGCCACGCGGCCCGGCTCATGAACCAATCCGGGTTTTGATGCATTGATGGGGCATGACCCCGCCTGAACGAAAGTCCGAACCCGATACGACCTACACGCTGGAAGACTATCTCGAGCGTGATGCCCCGCCCGCGCCTGAACCTCAGCCAACCCCGGAAGCGGCGCGCCGGACGCGCAAGCCTACCGGCTCGGCTCACCCGCCCGAAGCCGCCAAGAGACAGACGCAAACCCGCAAGCGCGACGTGCGACCCGTCCGGCGAGCGCGCAAATCCGTTCAGCGACCTACACAGTCTTCCCGTCATCCTGATCCGCATCGCAGGACGACAGAGATGGGGCAGGGACCCTTTGGCGGCCGCGCCACTGTCCATGACACGCCGTTCGGGCGGGTCTACGTCCGGACGTTCGGACTCGGCTCTGGACTGGGGCACCGCCCGCAGCCGCTGCGCAGGTCGCGACCCGCCGGCCGTCCCGTGCAGCGCAGGCGAGGGAGCCCGATCCTCTTCTGGATCATCGCCCTGTTCCTGCTGATGATGCTGTTCGGCTAGGCGGCCCTACTCGGCCGCTACCCCGACGGGGATGTCCAGCCGTCCGATCATCTCCTTCGGGATGACTTGCCAGAACTGGCCTCGGCGGTGTTCCCATTCGTCGAGCAGCGTGCGGCTGAACTCCGAATGGGTCGCCGTGGCGTGTTCGCGCACCAGGTCCTTCAGCTCGGCCTCGTAGTGCTCGCTCGACAGGCGCTGCCAGACGACATTGTCCGGGTTCACGGCACGTTCGAAGTCCTCGTCCTCGTCATAGACATAGGCCATGCCGCCCGTCATGCCCGCGCCGAAATTGTCGCCGACACCGCCCAGCACGACGACCGTTCCGCCCGTCATGTATTCGCAGCCATTCGTGCCGAGCCCTTCGACCACGGCGGTCGCGCCGGAGTTCCGCACGGCGAAGCGTTCGCCCGCCCGGCCCGCCGCGAGCAGCCGCCCGGCCGTTGCGCCGTACAGGCAGGTGTTGCCGACAATGGCGGAATGGTGCGCGACGATGGGTGTGCGCTTCTGCGGCTTCACGACGATCTGCGCGCCGGACAGCCCCTTGCCGACATAGTCGTTGGCGTCGCCGTTCACGATCAGCGTCAGGCCCGTGATGGCGAAGGCGCCGAGGCTCTGCCCCGCACTGCCGTCCAGTTCCACCGTCAGCTGGTTGGGCGCTGCACCGTCCGCGCCGAACGCCTTGTAGATGTGGTGCGAGGTCCGCGTGCCGACCGCGCGGTGCGTGTTCTGCACGGCGTAGGTCAGGTGGGTCTTCTCGCCCCGTTCGAACAGTTGGCGGGCATCCGCCACGATCTGCGTGTCTAGCGTGTCCGGCACCTCGACGCGCACCGTGCGCGTGTCTTCGATGGGTTCGTTGTCGACCTTGGCCAAAATTGGATTGAGGTCCAGATCGTCCAAATGCTCCGCGCCGCGGCTGACCTGCGCGATCAGGTCCGTGCGGCCGATAATGTCTTCGAGCCGCTCCGCCCCGATCTGGGACAGCAGGTCGCGGACTTCCTCGGCGATGAACGTCATCAGGTTGATGACCTTCTCGGGCGTGCCGGTGAATTTCTCGCGCAGGGCCGGGTCCTGGACGCAGACCCCGACGGGGCAAGTGTTGGAATGGCACTGGCGCACCATGATGCAACCCATGGCAACGAGGCTCAGCGTGCCGATGCCGTACTCTTCCGCGCCCAGCATGGCGGCGATCACGATGTCGCGGCCCGTCTTCAGCCCGCCGTCTGTGCGCAGCGTGATGGCGTTGCGCAGGTTGTTGAGCTTCAGCACCTGATGCGCCTCAGAAAGGCCCAGCTCCCACGGAATGCCGGCATATTTCAGCGAAGTGTTGGGCGATGCGCCCGTGCCGCCATTGTGACCCGCGATCAGGATCGTGTCGGCCTTCGCCTTCGCCACGCCGGCCGCGATCGTGCCGACGCCGGAGGAGGCGACCAGCTTCACGCAGACGCGCGCCGTCGGGTTGATCTGCTTCAGGTCG
>CAYULR010000242.1:0-1854 GCA_964445685.1 uncultured Algimonas sp. | reverse complement strand
GCGCTAGATCTTCGATCGAATAGATATCGTGGTGTGGCGGCGGCGAAATCAGCGTCACGCCGGGCGTCGCGTTGCGAAACTTCGCGATCAGTTCCGTCACCTTGAAGCCGGGCAGCTGCCCGCCTTCGCCGGGCTTGGCGCCTTGGGCGACCTTGATCTCGATCTCGCGGCATTGGTTCAGATATTCGGCCGTGACGCCAAAGCGGCCCGAGGCGATCTGCTTGACCGCGCTGTTCGGATTGTCGCCATTGGGCAGGGGATGATAACGCGCGCGGTCCTCGCCGCCTTCGCCGGAAACGGATTTGGCCCCGATACGGTTCATGGCAATGTTCAACGTGCCGTGCGCTTCGGGAGAGAGGGCTCCCAGCGACATGCCCGGTGTGCAGAAGCGGCGGCGGATCTCGTTGACGCTCTGGACCTTGGACAGCGGCACGGGCTCGCCCAGCGGCTTGATGTCCAGCAGGTCGCGGACCTGGATCGGTCCGCCCGTTCCGTTCGGCCCGCCATTCACGGTGGCGGCATAGCGGCGGTAGAGCTCGTAATCGTCGCGGGCGACGGCTTCCTGGAGCATGTGGATCATGTCCGCGCGGTAGGCATGGCGTTCGCCCTTGGCCCGCACCTTGTAGAGCCCGCCGACCGGCAGGCGCACGACTGCGCTCTCATAGGCCATTTCGTGAACGGCCAGCAGCTTGGTTTCCAGACCCGCCAGGCCGATGCCGCTGATGCGCGACGTCATGCCGGGGAAGAACTCGCCGACCAGCGCGCGCGACAGGCCGAGCGCTTCGAAGTTCAGCCCGCCCCGGTAGGAGCTGATGACCGAAATGCCCATCTTGGAGATGATCTTCAGAAGACCGCCTTCGATGGCGAGCTTGTAGCGCGCCACGGCCTGGTCCTCGTCCATGTCGATCAGGCCGCGCCGCACGCGGTCCTGGACAGAGTCCTGGGCCATGTAGGCATTCACAGCGGTCGCGCCGCAGCCGATCAGCACCGCGAAGTAATGCGTATCGAGGCACTCGGCGGAGCGGATGATGATGGAGCAGGACGAGCGCAGCCCGTGGCCCTTCAGGTGATGCTGCACCGCGCCGGTGGCGAGGATCATCGGAACGGCGGCGCGGTCCTCATAGACGGCTTCGTCCGACAGGACGATGTTCTCCACCCTGTCGCGGACAGCCGCTTCGGCCTCCTCGCGGATGCGGCGCAGCGCCTCGACCAGGCCGCGGCCGGGCAGGGCGTCGGGCGCGGGGACCGGGAAAGTGCAGTCGATGACGCGCAGGCGTTCGCCCATCATGTCGCGGAAGCGCGCATACATGCCGTTCGTCATGACCGGGCTGTCGAGCACCAGCATTTCGTGGGTCTGGCTGCCGGACTCTTCCAGGATGTTGCGCAGGTTCCGGAAGCGCGTCTTCAGGCCCATGACGCGGGTTTCGCGCAGCGGATCGATGGGCGGGTTCGTGACCTGGCTGAAGTTCTGGCGGAAGAAGTGCGACAGGGGCCGGTAGAAGTCGCTCAGCACGGCCAGCGGCGTGTCGTCCCCCATGGAGCCAACGGACTCCTTGGCGGCTTCGGCCATGGGTGACAGGATCATCTCCATGTCTTCGAGCGTCTGTCCGCAGGAGACCTGACGGCGCACGAGCGCTTCGCCCGACAGGACCGGGTCGGGTTCCGCGCCGGATAGTTGCTCGTCGAGGTTCACCCCGCGCTTCAGCCATTTGGCGTAGGGACGCTTTTCGGCCAGCTCGGTGATGATTTCCTTCGATGTGTAGAAGCGGCCTTCATCCAGATCGACCGCGATCATGCGACCCGGGCGGATGGCGCCGCGCCGTGATGTTGCAACTCACCCTCGGGTTTTCTCTT
>CAYULR010000241.1:0-4399 GCA_964445685.1 uncultured Algimonas sp. | reverse complement strand
GTATTGCCCAGATGGCAGTCCCCATGGAGAAGTCCCGCACGGTAATCCGTCGGCCGGTTCCGCTCCAGCCAGTCCGCCACGCGCTCCACGCCGCAATCCAGTCCCGGCCAGGCCTCCACGCGGGCATAACCCTCCAGCTGCGCCGTCCAGCGACCGACCTGTCGTTCCAGGAACCCGTCCGGCTTGCCGAAATCCTGCAGGTCCGGCTCCACATCGGCCAGCGCGGCGAGACCTTCGATGTAGCTCAACCCCATGCGCCGCCGTACGGCCGGGTCGCTGGCGTGGAGCGGCGGCAAGCCTTCCGTCGGGTTGAAGCCCTCGACCGGCTCCATCAGGATGAAGGCGTAGCCGAGCGCGTCCGCGTCCGGCTCGCTGGCAATAAACCCCGGATGCGGCACGTCCGTCCCGGCCAGCGCTTCCAGCACGCGGGCCTCGCGGCGCATGACTTCATTGCTCTCTCGGCGGGGCGAGGGCGGTGGTCGGCGGAAGATGTAGTCGCGGCCGTCGCGGGTGAGGCGGAGGAGGATGTTCTGCGTTCCACCGGTCAGCGGCGTCGCTGAGCTGAACGAACCGTTACCAAGTCCGCGCGTCTTCATCCAGTCGCCCAGAGCGCCCAGGTCCACATGCTCTTTCAAACCGTCTGGCAATTCGGGCGTGTCGGCCATAAGCGGTGTCTCCATGAACGATACAGACTTTAGCGGGAAGACCGTCCTTGTCATCGGGGGCAGCTCCGGCATCGGCAACGGGATGGCGCGAGGCTTTCTCGCGCGCGGGGCGGAGGTCCATGTGTGGGGCACGCGGGCGTCTGCTGCCGACTATGCCGGGACGGAAGGCTCCGACCTGGAGGGACTGCACTACAGCCAGGTCGATGTGTCGGACCGGGCCGCGATCGATGCCTACACGCCCGCCTTCGAAACACTCGACGTTCTGATCTGTTGCCAGGGGATCGTGCGCTATGGGCGCGAGGAGTTCCAGCGCGAGGGATGGGACGCGGTGATGGATGTGAACCTGCGCTCCGTCATGGACTGTGCGACCCGGTTCCATCCCATGCTGGCGGAGGCGAACGGCTCGGTCATCATCGTCAGCTCCGTGTCGGGCTTTCAGAGCAATCTCGGCAATCCCGCCTACGCCGCGTCCAAGGCGGGGGCGGTGTCGCTGACCAAGAGCCTGGGCGAGGCGTGGGCGCGCGACGGCATCCGGGTGAACGGCATCGCGCCGGGGCTGGTGGATACGAAGCTGACGGCCGTGACGACCCAGAACGAAGACCGGATGAAAGCCGCCCTGCGCGCCATTCCGCTGCGCCGCTCGGGCACGCCGGAGGAGTTGGCCGGAGCGGCGATCTTTCTCGCCAGCCCACTCGCAAGCTACGTCGTCGGTGAGACGATCATCGTGGACGGCGGATTGACCTTATCATGAGCTTGGCGACCCGAAAGCAGCAGGCCCGAGACCGCGCCAAGGCCTTGCGCGCGACCCTGTCCGCGAACCCGCGCGACTTCGTCCGCCACTGGCCGGGCATGGAGCCGTCCGCCGTCATCGCAGGCTACTGGCCGATCAAGGACGAAGTCGATGTGCGGCCTTTGCTGGAGAAGCTCGCAGGCACGCACCGCATCGTACTGCCCGTCACGCTGGACGCCGGAGGCGGAGATGGAAGCCGGGCCGTTTGGTACGCTCCACCCCGTCGGCGAACTGGGCGGCGGGGCCGACCCGCTCGTGCCGGACGTGGTGCTCGTGCCGCTGCTGGCCTTCACCAAGGCGGGCGACCGGTTGGGCTATGGCGGCGGTTATTACGACGCGACGCTGGCGGCGTTGAAGGCGGAGAACCCGGCGCTGCGCAGCGTCGGCGTGGCCTATGCGGGGCAGGCGGTGAAGGCGTTGCCGCTAGAGGAGACGGACATGCGCCTCGACCATATCCTGACCGAGGACGGGCTCATCACGACCCGTCTCTGATCGCTTTCAGGGCGCTGTTCAGGCCGACCTTGGCCGAGCCGGGCTTGAGCGGTTTCTGCTGGCTCTCATGCGGCGACCAGCCCGTCATCCAGACCAGTTCCCACTGCACCGGAACAGGTTCGCCCGGCGCGGGCCGCAGTTCGCTCTCCAGACCGCGTAGCAAGGCGGGCGAGGGGGCTTTGCGCCGGGTTGCGAGTGCGTTGCCGAGGCCCAGGTCGCGCAGGTCGCCCGCCAGCGTTTCCAGCTTTCGGTAGCTCACGGTGAACCGGTCCGAGTCTGTGACCGGGATGGCCAGGCCTGCATGGCCGAGCAGCTGCGCCGCCGCCCGGACTTCGATCATCGGATGGATGCGCGGGCTGGGCGCGCCGTGGGCCTCCGTATCCACGGCATAGAGCGCGCGGCGAAGTCCCGAAAAGGTCTCCCCGCCCACAAGGCAGGCCACGAACAGCCCGTCCGGGACCAGCATGGCGCGCACGCCCTGCATCCACCCGCCCACGGCTTCGACCGATTGCAGGTGCAGCAGGCTGACAACCAGATCGTAGCCTTCGCCCGACGGTTCTTCGCGCCAGTCCATCGCCTCCACCTTGCCGGGCGGCAGGGCCGCCATGACCGTCTCGCGCCAATCGAACGGCCCGACCAGACAGGCGCGCGCAAACGTGCGGTTCACGTCCAGCAACCGCTCCGACAGGTCTTCGACGGCGCGTTCCAGCAGGAAGGGCAGACCGCGCGCTTGCCGGCGCCGGGCGCGCGCGATGCGCTGCGACTGCGCCTGTGCATCGAAGAGGGGGGCGGAGGGTGTGCCTTGTGGAGAGTTCATGGGCGCGCGATAGGGCGGGCGTGAACGGGTTGCAATCACGGCTGATGAGGATGGGGCGATGGATCGTCGACACGGTCCTGCCGCCGACCGACGATGCAGACATTTTCGGGGAGCTGACGTTTCTCGACGATCCGTGCTGCGCGTCCTGCGGGTTTCCGTTCGAATATGCCGCCGGAGGCCTGGCCGCGTTCGACCTGACCTGCGCGGCGTGCCTGGCCCGGCGTCCGGCCTACGCCACGGCCCGGTCCGCCCTGCGCTATGACGACGTGTCCCGGCCGCTCGTGCTGGCGTTCAAGCATGGCGGGCACATGGACCGGATCGACATGTTCGCCGCGCAGATGCACCGCGCCGGGCGGACCATGCTGGCGGATGCGGACCTGATCCTGCCGGTTCCGCTGCACCGCTGGCGTTTGGCGAAGCGGCGGTTCAACCAGTCAGCCTTGCTGGCGTCCGCCCTGTCGCGGCGAAGCGGCGTGCCGATGGACCCGCACGGCCTGCTGCGGACGAAACAGACGCCGACCCAGGGCGGGCTGTCGGCCAAGGGACGCCGCCGCAACGTGCAGGGCGCGTTCACGGTCGCGGAACCCGAAGCGGTCGCGGGCAAGCGCCTCGTGCTGGTGGACGATGTCATGACGACGGGGGCGACCCTGGAATCCTGCGCGCGGACCTTGAAACGCGCGGGCGCGGCGCGCGTTGACTGTCTTTGCCTCGCCCGCGTTGTAAAGGCGCGCACCGCTTCTTAAATCCAAATCAAACAACCGCCCGAAAGGTCCGACATGGCTGCCAAAGTCGAAATGTACACCAAGATGTTCTGCCCCTTCTGCATCCGCGCCAAGGCGCTGCTGGAAAGCAAGGGCGTGGACATCATCGACATCCCAGCCGCGACCGACAAGGCCGTTCGGGCGGAGATGAACCAGCGCTCCAACGGGCGGAACACCTTCCCGCAGATCTTCATCAACGGAAAACATGTGGGCGGGTCGGACGATCTGGCTGCGCTGGAACGGGCGGGCAAGCTCGACCCGATGCTCGCCGGATGATGCCGTGAAGGCGGCGCTGCTACAGCTCAACTCCGGGACCGATCCGCAGGCGAACTTCGACGCAGTCGCGGCGCTGGCGGACCGGACCGATGCGTCCTTCCTGCTGACGCCGGAGATGACGCCGCTCCTGCAGAAGGATGCGGCCGCGCTGGACGAGCTGGTGCGCGGCGAGGACGCGGTCGTCGCCCCCTACCGGGATCTCGCAAGCTCGCGCGGCATCCATCTGCTGCTGGGCTCCGCCGCCATCCGGCGCGACGATGGCCGCATTGCGAACCGCGCCTTTCTGATCGATCCGGACGGCGCGGTCATTGCGCGCTACGACAAGATCAACCTGTTCGAGGCCAGCCTTCCGGGCGGGGAGAGCTACCGCGAAAGCGACACCTATGCCGCCGGGGACACGCCGGTCGTCTCGGTCGTGGACGGGTTCAAGCTCGGCCTGTCCATCTGCTACGACCTGCGTTTTCCCTCGCTCTATGCGGGCTACGCGCTGGACGGGGTGGAGATCATCGTCGCGCCGTCCGCCTTCACGCGTTCCACGGGCAAGGCCCATTGGGAGACGCTGCTGCGCGCCCGCGCCATCGAGAGCGGGGCTTGGATG
>CAYULR010000240.1:0-4413 GCA_964445685.1 uncultured Algimonas sp. | reverse complement strand
TCTGGCATAAACGCGACATCAGTCATTCGTCCGTGGAGCGCGGCATCGGCCCGGACACGACCATCCACCTCGACTTCGCGCTGCACCGCCTGGCGGGCGTGATCGAGAACCTCGTCATCTATCCGGAGAAGATGAAGGCCAACATGGACCGCCTCGGCGGGCTGCATAACAGCCAGCGCGTCCTTCTCGCCCTTACACAGGCCGGAGAACAGCGCGAGAGCGCCTACCGCCTCGTGCAACGCAATGCGATGAAGGTGTGGGAAGCATTCCGGACCGAAGGCAATGCGGGCGACGGCATGTTCCGCGACCTGCTGCACCAGGACCCGGCCGTCAGCGCGCTTCTGTCCGGAGAGCAGATCGACGCCATGTTCGACGACGCCTACCACCTGAAGCACGTGGACACGATCTTCGAGCGCGTTTTCTCGTAAGACCTTCGAAAGGGTCGTGAAGAAACCCTTTCGGCCAGACGGGGCCATGGTTTCCACCTGGTGAAGATCCGGACCCGTTTTGGGCCTGCCCACATCCGGAAATTTCGCACCCGGAACAAATTCCGAAATAATTCTTTCAATCTTTCCAGTACCTTGCGACCGAAATTAACGGGTCTGGAAAGGAAACTGAATCACGTCTTAGCGCGCGATTCTACGTTTCTTCACGCTCCTGCGTCACGTTCCGGGTCAAGGGATGACCCAGATCGATACAGGAGACTAGATCATGAAACTGAAGACCGCCGCCGCCATTTCCGCTCTCATGAGCCTCATCATCGCCGCCCCGGCCTTTGCGTCGCCGGACGTCTATGTCGTAAACTTCCATCATGCCAAGGACGCCAAGTCCCAGCAGATGAGCGCACAGCTGCCGAGCATTCTGCAGATGGCCCAGGTCGAAGCCGAAGAAGTCCTGATCGATACGACGAACGCCGCCAAATGGGAAAAAGCCGCCCATGACGCCTTCAACCGCGACCTCGTTCCGGTCTTCAACAAATGGGTCGGCCTGCCCGGTTTCGCCGCCGTCGTGGATGCGCAAAGCAAAGACGTGATCGGTTGTCTGACGCCTGCCGCCGAAGCCAGCGTCCTGGCCCGCGAACTGCGCAACATGGCCAGCAAGGCCAAGGGCCGCGCTTTCGCCTCGGCAGCTTCGGCCACATCCGCGACGCAGTGCCCGGACACGTTCAACGTGATGCCCGCACGCTAAGGGCTGCCAGACAGACTTTGGGGGAAGACGCCCGTGCGGTAGGACCGTGCGGGCGTTGCCCTATCCGCCCGGCCCGCAAGCCGGGCTTGGCACGCGAATCGCAAGGATGACCGGATGAAACGCTCCACACGCCTTCTCACGACCCTGGTTGCCGCCGCAGCCTCCCTCACCGCTCTTCCGGCGCTAAAGGCCACGGCGCAGACCTACCAGATGCGTGCGCCCACGCCGGATGTCTATGTGGTGATGTTCCGCGCCGACTGGTGCGCCCCCTGCAAGGTGGTGGAGCCGCGCCTGAGCCAGGCGCTCCTCAGCCTCGGCGACGACCGGATCGAATACGTCAACATCGACATCTCCGCCAACAACGGCGCGTGGAATGCCAACGCCGTTTTCGACCGGGGCATTGTCAACCAGTACAATCACTGGCTCGGTGTCACGGGATTCGCCGCCATCATCGACGGCGACACAAAACAGACGCTGGGCTGCCTGAACATGACCTACGAAACCGAGGCCATGGCGACCCATATCCGCAACCTGCAAGGCATGGCGCAGCGCAACCAGCAGTCCTTCGACCTCAGCTGTCCGGCCTCGAACCAACCGGCAGGCTTTGGCTAGAACTTATCACCCCAAAGCATTGGAAGAACTCATTATTCCAATGCCGTAAATCCGGTTAGCGGATAACGGACCCAAGAAAAAAGCCGCCTCTGAGGGCGGCTTTTTTGCGGTCTAGTCTTCAGCGGTGTCCGCGCCGTCGGAAGGCTCGGGCGCGTCGCCTTCGCCATCGCCCTCATCGTCTTCGTCCGGTTCCGCGATGCGGCCGACGCTGACGACGTGTTCGTCATTGCGGGTGCGGATGATCCAGACGCCCTTGGAGCTGCGCGAAACGATCGAGATGTTGTCGACGCCCGTGCGGAGCAACTGCCCGCCATCGGTCACCAGCATGATCTGGTCGCCATCCTCCACGACGAAACTGCGGACCAGGGACGCGTCCGGCTTGCCCTTGCCGCGCTCCAGATTCTGCGCCTTCACGCCGTTCCCGCCGCGACCCTGCACCTTGTAGCGGTAGCTTGACGTCCGCTTGCCAAGCCCGTCATCCGCGATGGTCAGCAGAAGCTGCTCGTTCGCGCTGAGGAAGCCGTAACGCTCGTCCGACAGCACGGCTTCTTCGCCGCTCTCGTCATCGTCGGCCGCCTCGTCCACATCGTCGCCGAGCGCGCGGCGCTCCATGGCGGAGCGTTTCAGATAGGCGTTGCGTTCCTCGACCGTGATATCGACATGGCGCAGAACCGCCATGCTGATGACGTGGTCGTCCCCGGCCAGCTTGATACCCCGCACACCCGTGGAGGCACGGCTGTTGAAGCGGCGCACATCGGTCACCTGGAACCGGATCGCCTTGCCGTTCGCCGTGGTCAGCATGATGTCATCATCTTCGCTGACGATGCGCACATCGACGATGCCGTCGCCTTCGTCGGGCTTCATGGCGATTTTGCCGTTGCGGTTCACGCGCGTGAAGTCGGCCAGGCTGTTGCGGCGGACGCCGCCGGAGCGGGACGCGAACATGATGTCCAGGCCTTCCCAATCCTCGTCAGCCTCCGGCAGCGCCATGATCGAAGTGATCTGTTCGTCGCCGTCCAGCGGCAGCAACTGGTTGAAGCTGCGCCCGCGCGTTGCCGCGCCGCCTTGCGGCAGCTTCCAGACCTTCAGCTTGTAGGCCATGCCGGATGAGCTGAAGAGCAGGACCGGCGTGTGGGTGGTCGCGACGAACACGGTCGTGACGAAATCCTCGTCCTTGGTCTGCATGCCGGAACGGCCTTTGCCGCCACGGTTCTGCGCGCGGTATGTGTCGAGCGGCGTGCGCTTGACGTAGCCATTGTTGGACACGGTCACGACCATGTCCTCGACCGCGATCAGGTCTTCGTCGTCGAAGTCGAACCCGCCTTCGGCGAACTCGCTTTTGCGCGGCGTGCCGAACTTGTCCCGAACCTCGGTCAGTTCTTCGCGGATGATGGTGCGGACACGGTCGCGCGAGCGCAGGATCTCCAGCAGGTCGGTGATCTTCGCGGCGAGCTTTTCGGCCTCGTCCGTGATTTCTTCCATGCCGAGCGCGGTCAGCTTCTGCAGGCGCAGTTCGAGGATGGCGCGGGCTTGTTCCTCGGTCAGGCGGATCGTGCCGTCGTCCTGGAGGCGCGAACGCGGGTCGGCGATCAGCTTGATCAGCGCGCCCATGCTTTCCGCCGGCCAGCTGCGCGACGTCAGCGCCTCGCGCGCCGCCGCCGGGTTGGGCGAGGTGCGGATCAGGCGGATGATCTCGTCGATGTTGGCCACGGCCGTGGCGAGGCCGACCAGGATGTGGGCGCGGTCGCGCGCCTTGCCGAGGTCGAACTTGGTCCGGCGGGCGATCACGTCCTCGCGGAAGGCGAGGAACGCCTCGATCATGTCGCGGACATTCATCTGCTCCGGCTTGCCGCCGTTCAGGGCCAGCATGTTGGAGCTGAAGTTCTGTTGCAACGGCGTGAATCGGTAGAGCTGGTTCAGCACGACGTCCGCATTGGCGTCGCGTTTCAGCTCGATGACCACACGCATGCCCACGCGGTCCGATTCGTCCCGGACGGCGCTGATGCCCTCGATTCGCTTCTCGTTCACCAGAGAGGCGATTTTGGCGATCATGGAGGCCTTGTTCACCTGGAACGGGATCTCGCTGACGATGATGGCGTAGCGGCCCGAACGGATCTCCTCGACTTCCGTCCGAGCCCGTACCGTCACCGTGCCGCGTCCGGTCATCACGCCTTGGCGCGCGCCGGACCGGCCCATAATGAGACCACCCGTCGGGAAGTCGGGACCGGGGATGATGTCCAGCAGCTCTTCGTCCGACAGCGATCCGTTCTCCAGCAGCGCCATGGCGGCGTTGCAGACTTCGATCAGATTGTGCGGCGCGATGTTGGTCGCCATGCCGACCGCGATGCCGCCCGCCCCGTTGACGAGGATGTTCGGGAAGCGCGCGGGAAGGACGACGGGTTCGGACTCGGACGCGTCGTAATTGTCCTGGAAGTTGACCGTGTTCTTTTCGATGTCGGCAAGCAGCTGCGCTGCCGGATTGTCCATGCGGACTTCCGTGTAACGCATCGCGGCGGGCGGATCGCCATCGACGGAGCCGAAGTTCCCCTGCCCGTCCAGCAGTGGCAGGCGCATGGAGAAGTCCTGCGCCATGCGGACCAGCGCGTCGTAGAC
>CAYULR010000239.1:0-4421 GCA_964445685.1 uncultured Algimonas sp. | reverse complement strand
CTACGAGATTAATCTCTTTGGCGGATTTCCCGAAATATTTCTGCGCGGCGGCTTCTACGCCAAAGACGCGCGGGCCCATCGGGAAGCGGTCTGCATTTTCCATGAACAGGTCTGAGGCTATCTTGCCGTTCTCGGCGAAGACGGGCTCGAACGCGCTTTCGACCAGCATCAGGCGGACCACGTCGCGGTTGAGCGGGAAGTCCTCGGCGACGAGGATTTCCTGTTTGCCGGTCGGGGCCGGAGCCTCTGCGGCGGGAGCGACGGGCGACGGCGCGGCCGGAGCTGGCGCAGGGGCAGGTGCTGGAACGGGCGCGGGCGTCGGAACCGGGGCCGCATGCGGGGCGACATCCGACAGGATCGAATCGAGCAGCGCATCTTCGTCCGACACGGACGGGGCGGGCATGGTCTCGGCCAGCTGGATCGTTTGGTAGGCGTCCGGCGTCGGGATGGGCGCGAAGTCGGGAATGGGCGTCTCGGCCGGAGGTTCCGGCGCGCGCTCGGCGGCGACGGGCGCGGGAGCCGGGACGGGCGTCGGCATTGGAGCCGCTGGCTGAACAGGCGTAGGCGCAGCTACGGGAGCCGGAGCAGACATTGGGGCCGGGGCGGGCATAGGAGCCGGAGCAGGCATCGGAGTCGGCACGGGCGCTTGCGCGGCACGCTGCTGGGCGAGGTGGTCCTGCTTGGCGAACAGGCGTCCGATCGTGTCGAATAGACGGCGTTCGCGCACCGGTTTCACAAGGTAGGTCTGGATGCCGATATCGGCGAGTTCCTGACTGGTGACCGACTGGTCGCAGGACGACAGCATCACGATGGGCGGGACCGGCACGCTCGACTGCTTGGACAGCATGGAGGCGAGCTCGCGCCCGTTCACGCCCGGCATCAAATAGTCGAGCAGGATCACGTCGTAGCCCGGATGGGACGGATCAGCGGCGGCGCTGCGCAGCGTCTCGGCCGCTTCCACGCCGTTGGACACGCAGTCGCTGTCCATGTTCCAGCCCGCGAGCTGATCGGTCAGGATGGTGCGGTTGACGTCGATGTCGTCGACGATCAGCGCCCGTCGCCCGGCCAGGGCGGCGCTGTCGAAATGTTCGATCTGCGCGTTCAGGTCCACGGGCATCGGGACCCGCACGGAGAAGGTGGACCCTACGCCGACTTCGGATGTCAGCTTGATCGTGCCGCCCATCATTTCGGTGATGCGCTTGGTGATGGCGAGGCCGAGGCCTGTTCCGCCATAGACGCGCGTCGTGGAGCCGTCGGCCTGGGTGAACTTGTCGAAGATGGTGTCGATGGCGTCCGGCGGGATGCCGATGCCCGTATCGGTGACGTCCATCGTAACCATGCGTGGTTCGTCGGCCGTGCCGTCCGCGACATTGACGTCGATGCGCACATGGCCCTCGGCCGTGAACTTGATGGCGTTGCCGACCAGGTTGGTCAGGATCTGGCGGATGCGTCCGGCATCGCCCACGAAATGCGCGGGCAGGCTGCTGGGATAGTTGATGATCAGCTCCAGCCCCTTGTCCTGGGCGTTGGCGACCAGCAGCGAGGTGACGTCGTTGACGGAGGACTTCAGGTCGAACGGGGTCGGGTCGAGATGCAGCGCGCCCGCCTCGATCTTGGAGAAGTCGAGAATGTCGTTGATGATGCAGAGCAGCGCGCTGGCCGAGTTAGTGATCACGTCCACATATTCGCGCTGGCGGTCATCGATGCCCGACAGGCCCAGCAATTCCGCCATGCCCAGAATGCCGTTCATGGGCGTGCGGATCTCGTGGCTCATATTGGCGAGGAATTCGCTCTTGGCGCGGCTGGCCTGGATGGCGTCGTCCTTGGCGGCTTCCAGTTCGGCCTGCTGGCGGTGGTCGCGTTCCGTGTCCTTGACGAAGGCGCGCAGGCGCAGCGGGCGGCCTTTCTCGTCGCGCACGATTTCCGCGATCGTGTTGTTCCAGCGGGCGTTGCCGTTGGCCGTGTAGCAGCGGATCTTGAAATCGACCCGGTCACCGGTCTTGGTGATGCTCTGCAGCGCCTCTTTCATGATCTTGCGGTCTTCGGGAACAACGACCTGGCCGAAGCCGCCCGTGATGATCGCGTTGGCCCGGTCGGGGCCGAAGAAGGTGTAGAGCGACGGGCTCAGGGCGTATTCCTTGGTCCGGAAATCATAGGTCCAGATGCCGGAGCGGCCCAGGGCGAGCGACGCGTTCAGCAGCTCTTCCTTCTCGACCAGTTCGCTGACGTCCGTGGCGACGGAGACGGTGTAGCCATTGTCGAGGACCTGGCGGCAGAAGCGTTGCGTCGTGCCGTCGCCCAGCTTCAGCAGGCGGGAACTGACGCGCTCGCCCGTGCCGGCGCGCTCGCGGTGGGTTTCTTCGGACAGGGCGTTGGCTTCCATGATCTCGGGCGTGAGGATGCCCGTGCTCATCATGTGTTCGTGCATGCGCGACAGCGGGTCGCCCAGCTTCACCTGGCCGTCGTCGATGCGCATCTGGCGCAGCGAGGAATTGGACAGCAGGCGGTAGCGCATGTCGGGGTCGAGAATGCCGACGCCGACGTCGAGATTCTGCAACAGCATCTGCAGGAACTCGGCCTCCATGCCGGGTTCCACGAAGGTCGTCTTGGCGGCATGGGCCGGAGCGTTGAAGGCACCGTTTGGTCTGTCGTTCATCCTGTCCCCATCATCCCGAGCGGCCCCGAGCAGCGGCGTGTGCGGTTCCGTTCCGGGCACGCCCGGACGGAGGTTTGCGCGAACACTGGGGGAAGAGGGTTAATAATCGCCAAAAAAAAGCCGGACGCTTGCGAGGCAAGGTCCGGCTATAGTCTTCGCAATCCAGTCGGGGAGAGTGACTTGCGGTATGAACACGGCAGCGGCAAATGGGGGAGGACGTCGCCGCGTGTTGATGGTCATTTAGGCAAGGGGGCCGGTCCGAGGAACCGCTAGGAGCGCAAGCAAGCCATGCATGTACGCATAGGTTAAGGCAATCCAAGCCGCGCTTTAAAGAAACAGCTAGTCGATCGTCGGTTCGGTCCGCGCGACCTTCTGCAGGAATTCCCGGAAGACCTTGGCCTTGGCCGACCCGCGCAGCTCCGTCGGATAGACGAAGTGCAGATCGAAGCTTTCCCCGCGTACACTGGGCAAAACCCGCACCAGGCGGCGGCTGGACGCCACCATGTAGTCCGGCAGGCCCGCCAGGCCGATGCCCGCTTCGGCGGCGCGCATGATGCCGTGCAGGTTGTTGATGCTCATGACGGGCTTGCGCGGCGGCTCGCCCGGCGCGCGTCCGGCCTTCAAAACCCAATTGGCGCTCTGCAATTTTGAAGGGAGCAGATCGCCGAAGGCGACGATCTTGTGCGCGTCCAGGTCTTCGGCCGATTGCGGGGCGCCGTGCTCGGCCAGATAGGCGGGCGATGCGTAGAGCGACTGGGTGATCTTGCCCAGCTTGCGCTCGATCAGGTCCCCTTGCGTCGACGGCCAGGGGCGCAGCGCGCAATCCACGTCGAACGCGGTCAGGTCGTGCTCGCTATCCTCCAGGATCAACTGCACCTCGATCTCCGGCCAGGCCTTCATGAACTCCGGCAGCACGGTCGTCAGCCAGTTCGACCCCAGCGAAATCGGCGAGCTCACCCGCAGCACGCCCTTGGGCAGCTGGCGGACGTTCTGGACGTTGGCGAGGCTCTTGGCGATCTGCCCGTGCACGTCGGCCGTCGTCTTGAACAGCACGGAGCCTTCCTCGGTCAGCGTCAGCCCGCGCGCATGGCGGTGGAACAGCGGAACGTTCATCCGGTCCTCCAGCGCCGCGATCTGGCGCGACACGGCCGACTGCGAAATCCCGAGCATGTCCGCCGCCGCCGTCAGCGACCCGGACCGCGCGGCGGCGTGGAAGGTTTTGAGTTTATCCCAATCGACGGAGTCCGGCATGGGTCACGCATAGCGCGGTTCGGAGCAATAGCGAAGGGGCATGGGCGCACGGCTGGGTATGGTTCGCGCAGGGGGAAGGGTGCGACCCCGGTGCTGATCCGGGGCGGTAGGGGAAAAAGAGAGCCTTCCGCGTGGGAGGGGTCCTGTTGCCGTGCCACTCCGGTTGAACTTACGGGCTCGGTTGGAGTTGACGTTTGTGTTGCGGGAGATGGCAGCTACCCATCGCCTCGCGGAAGGTGTTGCTACGGCTTATGAAGAGCAGCCGGGAACTTGCTTGTTCTACTCCAGCTTTGGGCAAGGCGGATACGATTGTTGAGATTAGTGGCAAGCGGCTGAAACCACACAGAAACCCAACCGCGATAAGCGCGGACACATCTCGCCAGCCAACCCAAACCTCTCACCAAAACCCTGTCCCCGGCATTTATTGCCGGGGCCTCGTGCTTGTCCTGAGCTACAAATGGGCCAGTCACCGTGGGACCACGACCGATGGAGGCCCCGGCAGTCAATGCCGGGG
>CAYULR010000238.1:1200-4467 GCA_964445685.1 uncultured Algimonas sp. | reverse complement strand
TACGCCCGCCACCGATCCTGTCCCCGAAACCCGCACCCCCGTCGTCACCCAAGCCTGGGACGCGGTCCGTATCGGCACGTATGACAACGCCGCGTTTGCGCGGCTCTTCACGGAGATCGGCGGATACTCCGTCACCTATTCCGACGAGGACGTGCTCACGCTCGGCCAGGCGGAGACCGGGGCGGAGATCATCCTGGAGCAGATGCCCGCCGATGCGCCGCAAGCCCGTCCCGCCGATGCGCAGAGCTGGGAGCCCGGCTGCTACTGGTCGCTGATGATGCGGGCGAAGGATGTGCCCTCCATCGTGGCGGACGCGGCCCCGCTCGGCTGGCTGCCCAAGACGCCGGTCGCCTATCTGGAGTTCGGGCCGTCCAAGCTGAACGTCGTCGTGCTGACCCATCAGGAAACGGGCGCGCAGGTGCAGCTCTATGAGCGCCTCACCACGCCGTTGCCCGAAGAGTACCCCGCATTCGACCGCTTCGGCGTTCCCTTCAACATCATGCAGATGGCGAGCGACCGCGACGCGACCTACCGTTTCTTCACCGAAGATCTGGGCTTCGCGACCTGGTACAATGGCGAGCCCTACGTTTCGGACGAACCCGAGATCATGCCGCTCGGAATCCCGGTCGAGCTGACAACGACCGTGCCCTACCGCGCCTCCATCGTGTCCCCCGTGGAGGGGATGGAGACGGGACGGTTCGAGATGATCGAGGTGATGGGCGAGGACGCCGGGTTGACGGGACGTGACTTCTCGGCGACCTGCACGCAGGACTCGGTGGGCCTAACCCATGTCATTTTCAAGGGCGTGGATTTGCAGGCTGTTTTGAAAGCTCACGGAGAGAACCGGAAGCAGTATGGCCGGGAGGTTGTGCGGCTACCGGCTTCTGGAGATCCTTTGGACATGACGACGCTGTTCAAGGCTCCGGACGGAGCGAACATTCTCTTTCAAGCGCGCCCATGACGGTCACGGAGTCGCTGGCGGAACTTTTGAACCGCCCTGTCTCGAAAGCCGACCGCGACCGGGCCTCCGTGCTGTTGCTCGACTGGACGGGATGCGCCGTGGCGGGGCGGGCGGAGCCTGCCGGGCGGAAAGTTGCGGCAGCGTTTCCGGACGAGACAGGGCCTTGCGCGCGCATTGGCAGCTCGCCCGCATCCCCGCAGATGGCAGCACTCCATAACGGATGCCTCGGCAATGTGCTGGAGATGGACGATGTGGACCGCCGCGCCGTGCTCCACGCGGCGCCGACCGTCATCCCGGCCGCGCTCGCCATGGCGCAACATGTCGGGGCGGACCGCCAGGCGCTGCTGGATGCCATCGTCATCGGGTACGAGGCCACCATCCGCATCGGCCGCGCGGTCGGTCCCGGTCACTACGCGTTCTGGCACAATACGGCGACCTGCGGTCCCTTCGGCGCGGCTGCAGCGGCGGGCCATCTCCTGAATGGCAGCGATCTCGTCAGCGCGTTGGGCTTAGCGGGCACGCAGGCAGCGGGTCTCTGGCAGACGCGGCACGAGCCCGATAGCCTGGCCAAGCAGCTGCACGCCGGACACGCCGCGCAGGTTGGCGTGCAGTCCGCGCTTCTATCGGCGCAGGGTTTCCAGGGACCGCGTACTATCTTGGAGGGCGAACAGGGCTTCTTTGTCGCGCTCTGCCCCGGAGCCGACGCGCGTGACGCGCTGTTCGAACAGGACGGTTGGATCGTCCATGAAACCTCGCTGAAACCCTATCCCGCCTGCCGCCATGCGCACCCGGCTATCGACGCGGCGTTGCAGGCGCGTGACACGGGCGGAGACATCGTCGTGCGGACCTACGCCGACGCGCTGAAATTCTGCGACCGCCCCGATCCGAAGAGCGTCATTGAGGCCAAGTTCAGCCTGCAGCACAGTGTGGCCGTCGCGCTGGCCAAAGGCGTGCCGTTGCTGGCGGATTTTGAAGCGGAGGCGGTCGCGCGTCATGCCGAAATCCGCTCGCGGGTGAGGGTGGTCGAGGACGAGGCCTTCAACGCGGCCTATCCAGCGCATTACGGCGCGAGCGTGGAGATCGGCGGAGAGGTCTGGACAGCGACGGATGCGCTGGGCGATCCGGAAGTGCCGATGACGGGTGAGCAGCTTCGCGAGAAGTCGAGGGGCTTGATGCGGCACGGTGGGATGGCAGAGCCGGACGGGTTGGTGGAGGCGGCTTTGCGTGGGTCGTTGGACAGTTACTTCGGGCAGCTGCCATGATTTCTGATACCCGATCATTCCGGCGAAGGCCGGGATCCACTCAGAGCCATGCTTGGATCCCGGCCTTCTCCGGGATGAGCGGAGATTGTTGATATGGTTTCGTCTGTTTTCGCCCGCTACGCGCTCACCCAATCCGTCTTCTCCGACTCCGCCTACGACTCCGCCAAGACCTTCCTGCTCGACTCCCTCGGCGTCGGGATTGCAGGCTCCAACGCGCCCTTCCAGGACAGCGTCCACGCGGTCGTGAAGTCCTGGGGCGAGGGAGTCGCGGTCCACCTCTGGGGGCACGCCACCACGGCGCCGCAGGCCAGCGCGGCCTATCTGAACGGTTTCCAGATCCACTCCATGGAATATGACTGCGTCCATGAACCTGCCGTGGTTCACCCGCTCGCGACCATCCTCGCCGTTGTCGGCTCCGAGGCCGAAGCGCGCGGCAAGACGTCCGGGTTCGAGCTGATGGAAGCGCTGATCGTGGCGGTCGATGTCGCGGTGGAACTGGGCGTCGCCGTAAAAAGCCCGCTCAAGTTCTTCCGCCCCGCCACGGCCGGGCTGTTCGGCGCGACGCTCGGCATTGCCCGCCTGCGCGGGTTCGACGAAGATACGGCCCTGTCCGCCATGGGCTGCGCGCTGGCGCAGTGCGCGGGCGTGAAGCAGGCCAACGTAGAAGGCAAGCCGACCCTGCCGGTGCAGATTGCCGGGGCGGCCCGCGCCGCCGTCGTGGCGTGTGATCTGGCCCAAGCCGGGCTGCACGGACCGGAGCAGTCGCTGGAAGGCCCGTTCGGTTACTTCGCCATGTTCGAGGACGAGGTGGACGTGCAGGGCGCGGCCGACGCGCTCGGCAAGGTCCACCGGATCACCGAAGTCAGCTGGAAACCCTTTCCCACGGGCCGTGCGGCGCAAGGCGGCATCCCGCTCGTGCAACGCCTGCTGGAGCAGGGGGTGACGGCGGAGAACATCGAGAGCTTGGAGCTGCAGGCCCCGCCCATCATTCCGCGCCTTGTTGCGCGTCCCGCCATGACCGGCATGTCGCCCAACTATGCGCGG
>CAYULR010000238.1:0-1190 GCA_964445685.1 uncultured Algimonas sp. | reverse complement strand
CGTGGCACGGGCGGGCTGGACGATTTCACGCGCGAGAGCCTGGACGATCCGGACCTGCTCGCGCTGGCAGGCCGCGTGTCGGTCGTGACCAACCACATAGAGGACCCGGCGGAGTTCGTGCCGCAATCCGCGCGCGCCGTGCTGAAAGACGGCACAGAACGCCTCGCCATGACGGCCAAACTGTTCGGCTCGCCGTCCGATCCGCTGTCGCGCGAGCAGCATCTGGCCAAGTTCCGGCGCTGCGTGGCCTTCGGCTTGAGCGAGGACAAGGCGCAGGACGTCGCAGGCGCGCTTATCGCGAGAACGGACAATCTGGAGCGGTTCGACGATGTGCGCGACCTGTTCCGGCTTGCGGGAGGAATAACGGAATGAGCGCGACCTACTTCGACTTCGTCGACCCCGACGCCATCCGGGCCGAACACCCGATCGGCGATGCGTTCATCGACTTCGCCAAGACGACCAGCCGCGACGCGCTGTTCGCGCATCAGGACCGGCTGTTCCGGCGGATGCTGGACCGCGCGTGGAAGACGCCGTTCTACCAGAAGCTTTGGGGCGACAAGGGTATCGAACCCGGCGATATCGACGGCCTTAAGGACATCGGCAAGCTGCCCATGTTCGACAAGTCCGACATCATGGCCAGCCTCGACCGCGACCCGCCGCTGGGCGACTTTACGGGCCTGTCGAGCTACCCGGACGGGCAGCGCCCCCCGGTCAAGGTCCACACCACGTCTGGCACGACCGGAAAGCCGCAAGTCCTCGTCTTCGGGCCCAAGACACGCGAAGTGCAGAACCTGCTGCTCGCGCGCCTCTACACGCTGCAAGGCATCGGGCAGGGCGACATCGTCCACTCGGTCTACGGCCACGGCCCGATCAATGGCGGGCATTATGTGCGCGAAGCCGTGACCCACTGGACGCAGGCCGTCTTCCTCTCGGCGGGTACGGGCGTGGAAACGCGCTCGGTCAAGCAGGTGCAGATGATGGCGGACTTCCGCTCCACGGCGATCGTGGGCTTTGCGGACTACATCAAGAAGCTCGCCTCTGTGGCGCGCGAACACGGGCTGGAACCGGGCAAGGACATCCCGATCCGCACCATCTCCGGTCATATGGGCCGGGAGGACAAGGGCAGCGTGTCGGACATGTGGGGCGGGGCGGCCTGCTATGACTGGTACGGCGTCGGCGATACGGGCGCG
>CAYULR010000237.1:1426-4477 GCA_964445685.1 uncultured Algimonas sp. | reverse complement strand
GTGTAGGCGCTGTAGCTCGCACCGAGCGACGCCGCCCGCTCCATGATGCTTTCCATCTCGGAATCGTTCAGCCCCGGGATCATCGGCCCGAGCATGATCCCCGTCGGGATGCCAGCTTCCGCCAACTTGCCCAGCGCCTCGAACCGCCGCTCCGGCGTGGGGCAGCGCGGCTCCATCGCGCGGGCCAGCGCGCGGTCCTGCGTCGTGATCGACACCATGGCCCGCGCCACGCCCCGCGCCGCCATGGGCGCGAGCAGGTCGATGTCGCGCGCGATCAGGTTGCTCTTGGTCAGGATCGAAACCGGATGGCGGAAGTCCGCCAGCACTTCGAGGATGCCGCGCATGATGCGCCGTTCCCGCTCCTCCGGCTGGTAGGCATCCGTGTTGGTTCCGATCATGATGGGCACGGGCTTGTAGCGCGGCGCGCTCAGCTCCCGGCTCAGCATCTCCGCCGCGTCCGGCTTGGCGAAGAGCCGCGTTTCGAAGTCCAGTCCCGGCGACAAGCCGTGATAGGCGTGGGTCGGCCGGGCGAAGCAGTAGATACAGCCATGTTCGCAGCCCCGGTACGGATTGATCGACCGGGTAAAGCCGACATAGGGCGAGGTGACCTTGTTGATGATCGTCCGGGGCCGTTCGACCGTCACCATCGTGCGCCGCGCGCGACGGTCCTCCTCCGGCAGCGCGTCCCAGTCCTCGTCCGACTGCTCGCGGGTCAGCGGCTCGTACCGCCCCGTCGCGTTCGACCGCGCGCCGCGCCCCTTCTCGCGCAGGCGTAGCTCGCGCTTGGGCTGTTGGTAGGAGAGGATCGTGTGACGGGCCATGAGGTCGCTCCGGGACAGGAGCCGCGCCCGAATGGCCCAACGGCGCGGCAGGTGGGACAACCGAAGCGTTAGGAATTTATTCCGATGCGGTCAACTCGGCCGTACGACTTACCAACAACGACTTGCCCCCGGATAGTCTCAGCCCGCAATCATGTCCCGGTCCAGATAGGCTTTCGTCACGAAGCGCAACCGGGCTGACGCCTGCGCTGGAAGCGCGCTCTTGAGCGTGTCCGGGCGCAAGGCCTTCACATAATCCGTCTGACGGAAAGCCGCGTCTATGTTCAGCCAGACGGAATAGTCGTCGAACTCCCGCACGCCGATCTCGCGCTCCGTCTGCAGCAGGAATGTCTGCACCAGCTCATCCGCCTCGACGGCATCGCAATAGCCGTGGACGACCTCGCATGGTCCCTCGGTAATGGCGAGCGCGGAGCTGTCATTGGCGAAGACGCGGCCCGTCAGGCCGAGCTCCCGGCAGACCTCCACGCTCTTTTCCGAGATGAGGACGGCTTTCTCCGACGTCATCGCATCGGTGCAGGTCGTCGTGTAGATGGCTTGGCATAAGGACATAGCCATCCACGGTAGGACAGCGGACCTTTCGCGCGTCTTTTAAGACGGCGTTAACAGGACCATAAATGTCTTGTTAATCTGTTCGAAAAGCTGTCCAGCTCTACGCCCCTGATGGCGTCATCTCCATCATCATAAACGGCATCCAGGTCTCGCCCCCGTCTACGCTCGCATCGATGTCGTAGTCGATCACGGGCTCGCTCATGTCCCAGACGAGCCGGAAGTGAACTTCCACACCGCCCGCCCTGTAAGACGTGTCCGCCCGCAGATTGTCCACGCGCAGCACACCGTCCTCCACCGCACCCTCATAGATATCGAGCAACCCGCTGGAATCATCGAGCACGGCCACGCGGTAGACATCGCGGTACTGGTCATAGCTCAGCGTCAGATGCATCCGCACCACAGCCCCGCTTTCGACGCCAGCCGCAGTCTTGAGCAAGACCCCCGCCGAGCCGACCGTCGCCTCCCCAGTCGCCACGCTCGGCGCGAGCGTGCTGACAGAGCTGTCCGCTTCGTTCTGCGACCCGGTGATGGTGAAGGTACCGGTGAGCGGGGCAAGCTTCGCCATGGCGGCGGTGTGGGGGTGGAGGGGTTCAGCCGCGAACGCGGAGAGCGTGGCTGCGCAGTAAAAGCCGATGGAGGCAATGAGCGGTCTGATCATGAAGATCCCCTTTGCAACCTTGCTAGACAGAAGACTAGCCGCTGACAATCACGCAGGTCTAAAACGCCCGCAAGGTCGACGGGACGAGACCGGGACAGCCCGCGCGGTACGTCGCGCGAAGACCGTCCGCCGGGAAGTCCGCACCGGAACCGGACGCGAGGGCGGTGGTCTCTGACACCACGGCCTCGTCACCAGCTCCGGTCGGGGCGGACAACGGCCACGCGACATACGCGCCGCCGTCTCGTCGTCATCCGCACTCGAATCTCCCAACCCCCATCCGTCCATCCACCGCACCCGAAGAGCTCGTACCTCTCCCCGTGCCGCGCAGTGAACAAGGACGTTTACAGGGGCAAAAGTGCAGGGTGCGGATACGATAGTTGGTAAGCGAGGATAGGTTTGAGAAAAGGCTCGCTATCATTGCACGTCAACACCTCATTGACGCGCGTGACAGAGACGGGAACTGAGGAAATGCGCCTTCTTCTTCCGCTCATCCCGACGAAAGTCGGGAGCCCGTTGTCGTTTAGGTGCAGACCTCAAGCACTTATCAATACGACGTCGAAAACACTCCCTGGGTCAGACCGAAACACACGCTCCATCAACGCCGCCCGACCCTGCCAACCAAACCTTATCCGCATCCGAACGGTGCAAGTCCAACGGATTGCCCGGAGTAAAGAGAATGAGGATGGAGGTCGAGCAGGGCCACCCGCAGACAAGCGTCGCGGAGGAGCGGTAGGTTTCCTAGCGGTAGCCGCCCTCGGGGTGGGGTCGAAACCTATAAAAAAGCGGCTTCATGAAAAGCATCAATATCTGCGCATATAAACTTGACCCAGTCGGCAACATTGTCAGCTGAAACGCCAGACTGCCCCTCGTGAGCAATCTTATTCTTGTTTGCCACAATAGACGTTATTCCGTCCGCAAACTCTGTGTGACGGTCGATGAAGTCCTCGACCGCCGTTCGCTTGGACGCGTGGCGCGAAGTCTCGGGCCGCGAGATCCGGGCGGAGA
>CAYULR010000237.1:0-1416 GCA_964445685.1 uncultured Algimonas sp. | reverse complement strand
TTCTAAGTGCGTGCGCATCACACCGCGTTCGAAAGCAGTCCTTTACGCACGCTCTAAGATAGGTCTCCCAAAGTCCATTGCCAGAAACACAGATGTGTTGCGCAACTGCACTTCTCAAATCCGTTTTCACTTTCGGAATGGAGGCCAGCATTACGCCATGCGCAACCATGTCACTCTTGAACTGAGTATACGCTAATCGCATAAAGCATTGTCTGCCGCGTCAAATCTCGCACGCACACGTTCAACATCGGCGGTCGACCTAGAACACAGCTCTATATAGTTCGCATTTGCGAGAAGGGCATTGTAGTTTTCGGCGTAATTGGGCTTTAGAGAGCCTTCTATAAGCCCCTTGGCTGTAACTGCTGAGACACTGTCGAAAACTGCTGCATTGAATATTCGCTCAGGTCGAAAAACTCTGTCCTCCACATTATCACCGATGAATGTAATTGCTTCGATAAAGTGAGCACTCATCTCATCATGGCGATCAGAACTCTGGCAATCGAAGTGCGCCATCTGGCTATCTAAGAATTTCTTCATGGGGCTATCGTAGCCACTAAGATTGTACAGGAAGGAGAACATCCGCAGTATAAGTTCGTGATCCTTCAAACGCTTATTCTCAATCCTAAAGACTTTTTTCCAACACTCAGTGTTCGCTAACTCCTCGAGTACATCGCTAAAACCGTTATGGTTTATGCATGATCTGATTTCCTGCGCTGAAAGCTTTGATCCTCCTGTGTTGATACGCTCAAAAACGGAGTAGACGCTGTCGTAATTATCCTCCGGGTTATTCTGAGTGAAAATTGTCGCATGAACAATGGCCTCTTCCAGCCGCGTACGGTCCTCCCGCTCAAGTTCCTCGAAAGATCGTCCCTCGAACTGATCATCGACGCCGGAAAGCCGGAACTTCCTTTTGCCGAAGTCATCTCCATCCATGAACAATTGAAGACTTGTGAGGCGCTGCTTGCCATCAATTATAAGGTGTTTGCCGTCTGGCTCCTTGTATAAAAATATGCCGGGAACAGGCAGTCCAAGAAGCAGGCTCTCAATGAACCTTGAAGCCATTTTCTGGCTCCATACGAAGTTGCGCTGAAAGTTAGGAGCATACCACTGTTCTGTTCGAACCCGTTTCGGCACAAGTTCAACCGGGTAATCAGCGCCATAACTAGTGATAGAGTAGATAGTCGCCGGGTCTTCAACATCTCCAGTTTCGTCTAAAACGTCAACGACCTCGTTTGTGTCAGTCATCGTCTTGCCTCCACATATAACTCACCCCCTTCGTCCCGAAACTTCTCTGACATCCCAGCCATCCCCTCCTCAGCTGTCAACCCAAGCGCAGCCTTCTCATTCTCCCCCAACCCGTCAGCATACTCCCGCACTTCGCGCGTGATCTCCATGCTGCAGAATTTCGGGCCGCAC
>CAYULR010000236.1:0-4487 GCA_964445685.1 uncultured Algimonas sp. | reverse complement strand
CGCTGGCAATCAGCGGACCGGGAGTGGCCGTCGTATCACCGCCCAGCAGCGGGCAGTCGAACGCGCTTTGTGCGTCGTGAAGACCCTGGACGAAACCCTTGATCCAGCGCTCGTCGCGGCCCTTCGGCCAGGCAATGTTGAGTGTATATCCAACCGGACGGCCCGCCTTGGCTGCGAGGTCGGACAGCGCGGTTCTGAGCAGGCGTTCCGAGAAGCCGCCACCGATCCGGCCGACGGGGAAGTGCACGCCTTCGACCATCGTATCCGTGGACACGACAAGCTCTTGCGCTTCGCCGACCGTGATCAGCGCCGCATCGTCCCGGAAGTCCAAAGCGCCCGGCCCGGCCAAGGGCCGCAACAGGGCGATGAAGTCCGTCTCGCCCAAAGAGATCAGGTCCCGGCGGCAGCGGCGGCGAATTCGGCCTTGCGGACGTCGCGCGCGATCTTGTCGAGCACGGCGTTGGCGATGCCCGGTTCCTTGCCTTCGAAGAAATCCGACGCGATGTTCACATATTCGTCGATGACGACCAGCGCAGGCACGTCCGGTCGCTTCATCGCTTCGAACACGCCAGCCCGCAGCAGGGCGCGGAGCGTCATGTCGAGGCGGCGCAGCGGCCACTTTTCAGGGAGTTGCTTGTCCAGCTTCGCGTCGATCTCGTCCTGTTCGCGCACGACCCCTTCAACCAGTTCCTCGAAGAACGTCTCGTCCGCCGCGACCATGCCTTCCTCGTCCTCGAACCCGAACCGGTAGTTCAGGAATTCAAAGATGACCGGCTTGGACGTCGCGCCTGTCAGGTCCATCTGGTAGAGGGCCTGCACGGCGGAGATGCGCGCCTGACGGCGCAGCTTGGGTGTCGCGCCGCTCATGAGTTAGAGCCGAGATCGTTGCGGATGCCGACCATGGTCATGGCCGCGCGTGCCGCGAAACCGCCTTTATCCTTGCGGGTCTTGTCCGCACGGGCGTGTGCCTGATCCTCGTTTTCAACCGTGATGATGCCGTTGCCGATGGCAAGGTGACGATCCACGGCGAGGTCCATGATCGCGCGGGCGCTTTCCTGGCAAACATAATCGTAATGGGTCGTCTCCCCGCGGATGACGCAACCCAGTGCGACATAGGCATCGTATCCGGCGCCCGCATTTTCGGCCATGGCGATGACGTGAGGAATTTCCAGCGCGCCGGGCACGGTCAGCGTTGTAACGTCCGCCCCTGCCGCGTTCAGCGCTTCCATTGCGCCGTCTATCAGCATGTCGGAAATCCGCTCATAGAAGCGCGCTTCGATAACGAGGATTTTCATGCGCTTACGTCCGCGTGTTCGTCAGGGGATGGAGGCCGACGATCTCGAGATCGTAGGCGTCGAGGCCGATCAGCTTCGGCATGGAATTGGACAGAAGCGTCATCTGACTGACGCCGAGATGCGTCAGGATCTGCGCACCGACGCCGTATTCCCGCACCGTCTGCTCCTTGCGGTCCACGGTCGATTTATGCGCGCCGAGCCGTTCCAGCAGCGTGTCGATGGAGCCTTCGCGGATCAGCACGAGGACGCCGTGACCGTCATGGTCGGCCAGCGTCTTCATCGCGTCCCAGATCAGGCCGGAACGCGGGCTTTCCTCGGACAGGACATCGCCTGCGAAGTCGATCTTGTGGACACGGACCAGGCTCGGCTCGCCGTCCTTCGCTTCGCCTCGTGACAGGGCGACATGTTCCTTGCCGTCCAGCAGGTTGCGGTAGACGTGGATCTTGAAGTCGTTACCGCGCTGGGACGTAAAGTCGGACGACGCGACGTGCTTGACGAAGTGGTCGCGTTCCAGCCGGTGCGCGACGAGGCTCTCGATCGTGCCGATCTTAAGCCCATGAAATTGGGCGAATTTCACGAGGTCGTCGAGCCGGGCCATCGTGCCGTCATCGTTCATGATCTCGCAAATCACGGCAGACGGATTCAGACCCGCCAGACGGGAGATGTCGACGGAGGCTTCCGTATGACCCGTACGGACGAGAACGCCGCCTTCCTTAGCGATGATCGGGAACATGTGGCCGGGACTGACAATGTCGTCGGCGCGGCTGTCCGGGTCGATGGCAACCTGGATAGTGCGCGCCCGGTCGCCCGCGCTGATGCCTGTGGTGACGCCTTCGCGCGCTTCGATGCTTTGCGTGAAAGCTGTCTCGAAGCGGGACGCATTGTCCGCACTCATATTTTTCAGGCCCAGCTCGTCGGCGCGCGCGCCTTCCATGGCAAGGCAGATCAGGCCGCGACCAAATTTCGCCATGAAGTTGATAGCGTCGGGCGTGGCGAACTGCGCCGGGACGATCAGGTCGCCCTCGTTCTCGCGGTCTTCCGCGTCGACGAGGATGTACATCCGCCCGTTGCGGGCATCGTCGATGATCTCTTCCGGCGTGGCCAGATTGTAGACGTCTTGAAACGTCGTTTCGTTCAGCTGGGTCAAACCCACTCCTTGGCCATCAAGCCTTCATGTGCGCGAGATAGCGCGCGACATAACGGGCGATGACGTCGATTTCCAGATTTACCTTGTCGCCGGGCTGCAATCGGCCAAGCGTCGTCACCTCTGCCGTGTGCGGGATGATATTCAGCATGAACGTGCCGTCCGACACATCGTTTACGGTCAGCGACACGCCGTCGATGGTCACGGACCCCTTGGGCGCGATAGCAAAAGCGAGCTCGTCCGGAACGCGGATGCGGAACCGCGTGGAGCCCGCGACGCTGTCCCGGGACACACATTCGCTGGTCGTATCGACGTGGCCTGTGACGATGTGCCCGCCCAGTTCGTCTGCGCCGGTCAGCGCACGTTCGAGGTTGATGGGCTGCCCGGGCTTCCAGTCGCCAAGCGTCGTCTTGTCGAGGCTTTCGTCCGAAACGTCGAAGGCGTACCAGCCCTCGCCTTTCTCCACGACCGTCATGCAGGCCCCGGAGTGCGCGATGGACGCCCCGATATCGATGGTGGAGGTGTCGTAGGCGGTCTCGACGACCATGCGCGTATCGCCCCATTCGGAGCGGCCTTCCGCGCGGCTCACTTCGCGAAGGCGTCCGACATCGGTGATGATTCCCGTGAACACTGACTATTCCTTGTCCAGCTTTTCGGACTCGATGAACTGCCCGAAATCCTCGGTCGCTTTGAAGTCTTTGTAGACGCTGGCGTAGCGGACATAGGCGATCTTATCGAGCTCGGAGAGCCCCTCCATGACGAGCTCGCCGATCTGCGCGGATGACACATCGGCCTGTCCGGACGACTCCAGCTGGCGGACAATACCGGACACCATCTGCTCGATCCGGTCTTCGTCCACGGGGCGCTTCTGCAAGGCGATCCGCACGGACCGCATCAGCTTGTCGCGATCGAACGGCGCGCGCTTGCCCGTGTTCTTCAGGACCTGGAGGTCGCGCAGCTGCACCCGTTCGAACGTCGTGAACCGGCCGCCGCATTTCACGCACAGCCTGCGCCGGCGCACGGCATTGCCGTCTTCCGCTTGGCGAGAATCCTTCACCTGCGTGTCTTCCCCGGAACAGAACGGGCAGCGCATGGCCCGCACTTAGGGGAAGTCATGCAGCGATGCAAAGGACGCCGACATAGCGTGTTCGATTTATAGAACGCTGCAATCAACGTCAGACCTTACTTTATAAGGGTGACTTATAAGCCGACTTCAGTGGCATTCAGTTTTGAATGGTGAGATCCTTTGGGCAGCTATCCCGCTGGTTTTCTTTGCCTTTAAGCCATGGGAATGCGTGCGACCGCGCGGCTTGGCGCGGCAAAGGGGCAGGAAATGGCCCTTCGCGAGGAACTCGGGGGCGCCTATCGGACCGCGTTGACGAACGGTCTGGCTAGAATTGACGTAGGTTGTGGCGGTGGCCGGGACGTCCTCCGGCCCTCGCGAAAGGCTGTCACGCAGGGGTCGAACCCGACGCGACGAACGCCAGTCTACCCGAAGATTCGGGAGCGAGGATTAGATTGTCGCGCAGGCGGAAAAGCCGAGGCCTTTCAGCCCCCTGCCCTTTTGCAATGTGCGGATGAGGCTCGGCGTTACGCCGAAACCGAATCGTAGATGGGGAAGCGGGCCGTCAGGGCCTTCACGCGCTCACGCACGCTGGCTTCGACCTCGGGGTTGCCCTTGGGGTTCTCGGCGAGCGCATCGAGCACTTCCGCCATCAGCTGGCCGACTTCACGGAACTCCGCCGGGCCGAAGCCACGTGTCGTGCCCGCCGGGCTGCCAACACGGATGCCGGAGGTTATGGTGAACTTCTCCGGATCGTTCGGGATGCCGTTCTTGTTGCAGGTGATGTAGGCGCGGCCGAGTGCCTTCTCCGCTGCATTCCCCTTCACGCCCTTGGGCGACAGGTCGATGAGTGCGAGGTGCGTGTCCGTGCCGCCGGACACGACGGCGTAGCCAGCCTCGACCAGCGCACCGGCCATGGCGCGGCAATTCTCGATGACGCGCGCGGCATAGTCCTTGAACTCCGGCTGGAGGCAGTCGCGGAAGG
>CAYULR010000235.1:0-4592 GCA_964445685.1 uncultured Algimonas sp. | reverse complement strand
AAAGCGCGGACTGGCGCGTGGAGATCGACAATCTGAAGCGCAAGATCGATGCGGGCGCGACGCGCGCCATCACGCAGTTCTTCTTCTCGCCCGACATCTTCTGGCGGTTCCAGGACCGCGTGCTGGATGCCGGGCTCGACATCCCCATCGTGCCGGGCCTGATGCTGCAACCCAATGTGAAAGGCTTGCAGCGCATGTCCTCGCTCTGCGGGGTGGCCGTGCCGGACTGGTATGTGGAACTGTTCGAGGGCCTCGACGGCGATCCGGCTACGCGCGACATGCTGACGGCGACGCTGGCATCCGAGCTGGCGGCGGAGCTGCATGACCGGGGCGTGCGCCACTACCATCTCTACACGCTGAACCGCGCCGAGATCGCATCGGCCGTGGCGCGTGTTCTGGGCCTGCACAAGCGGACCCGGGAAGCGGCCTAGCCTGCCTGACGCCTGATGATCTGGTCCCGTATCCTTGCCGCCGCCGCGCAGCTGTTCGGCCCGCCCAACCTGAGCGACGGGCGGGGCCTGGCCGGCGAGGTGGACGACGCGCCCGTCGTGGCGGGGCTGATCGCGCTCGGAGCGAAGATGGCCAAGGCGGACGGCGAAGTCCGGCCCGAAGACATC
The DNA here is from genome assembly GCA_964445685.1 of uncultured Algimonas sp. Classification (GTDB taxonomy): domain Bacteria; phylum Pseudomonadota; class Alphaproteobacteria; order Caulobacterales; family Maricaulaceae; genus Litorimonas. The sequence continues at coordinate 3,975 of CAYULR010000235.1, read as the reverse complement.
ATGGCCTTCGATCAGGTCTTCCAGGCCGCGCCGGGCTCCCGTCAGATGGTGGAGCGGTTCTTCCGCCTCGCGCGGCAGACCACGCTGGGGTTCGAACGCTATGCCCGGCAGGTCGCGCGGCATTTCCGTGCCCGTCCGGCAGCGCTGGAAGACGTGATGGACGGCCTGTTCCACATCGCGCTGGCCGACGGCATCCTGACCGACGAGGAGAATGAATATCTGTCGCGGGTGGCCGATATCTTCGGCTTTTCCGAGTTCGAATATGCCCGCCTGAAGGCCACCCATGTCGGACGCGACTCCGACGATCCGTACCTGATCCTCGGCATAGACGAGACGATCGACGATGACGGGCTGCGCAAGGCCTACCGCCGCGCCGCCGCCGCGAACCATCCGGACCGCCTGGTCGCGCGCGGCCTGCCGCCCGAAATGACCGCGCTGGCGACGCACAAGATGGCGCTGATCAACCGCGCCTACGCCCAAATCCGCGCGCAGCGCAAACGCGGCGCGGCCATACTGCTTTAAGGCAAGCCCAGGCAAAAGGTGACCAGATCGCAATGCACCGACCCTTGACCCGGGCCGTAAATAGACCAATCTCGAAAGGGTAGGAGACCATGACGATGACGGGTACGCAAAGACTGAACGGACATGCAGGCGGCTTTCTGAGCCAGATCGGCCGTTGGCTGACGCTCGCTGCCGTCACGGTCGCTGCGGCCTTCATGCTCTTCTTCTCCGCCGCCTTCGCCCTGTTCGTCGTCGGCGCGCTGGCCGTGATCGTTCTGGTCGCGGTGAGCGTGTTCTGGATCCGGGCCAAGCTGACGGGCCGTCCCTTCGGACCGCGCGCGCAGATGGAAGCCCAGATGGCCGAGCTCCGCCGCCAGATGGGCGTGGCCGAGCCTGCCTCGTCCGCCGCATCCGCCAACCGCGAAGACGGCCCCGTCATCGACGCGCACCAGACGCCGGAAGGCTGGACGGTCGAACGCTGATCCCCTAACGCCCTGGTCGTGACGGGGCGCGATTTCCTTATCCTGATGGTATGCTGCCTCGCTTGGGGCGGCAACTTCGTGGTGTCCGCCTGGGTGGTCGGATCGAACCCGGTCCCGCCCTTCATGCTGGGCCTGTTCCGCGCGGGCTTCCTGCTCCTCTTCATGGGTTACTTCCTGTTCAAGCCGCTGCCCAAGGGCTTCGGGCGGCTGCTGGTCGTGTGCCTCTGCGTCGGGCCGCTCCATCTGGGCTTTCTCTACACGGGCCTGCAGACCGCGCCCGCTTCGGCCTCGTCGATCATCAGCCAGTCGCTCATCCCGCTTTCCACCATCCTGTCCGTGCTCTTCCTGAAGGAACGCATCGGCTGGGTCCGCTCCCTCGCGATCGCCGTGTCGCTGCTGGGCGTGATGGTTATGATCTACCAGCCTGGTGCCCTCAGCATCGACCGCGGGCTCGCGCTTCTGCTGGGCGCCTATGTCTCGCTCGCCATCGGGTCCGTCCTGATGCGCACGGTGCCGGATGTGGATTGGCGGCAATACATCGCCTGGACCGCCGTGCTGCTCTTCGTCATGTCGGCGGTGGCGACGACCCTGTTCGAGACAGGCCACAGGGAGGCGTGGGACGTTGCGGGCTGGAAGCTCGTCGCCGGGGCGGTCTATGCCGCGCTGCTCGTCTCCGCCTTCGCCCATGGCCAGTATTTCCGCCTGCTGCAGATCTACGAAGTCGCGACGGTCGTTCCGCTCACGCTGATGACGACGCTGTGGGCCTGCCTTCTCGGCGTGCTCGTTCTGGGCGAGACGCTCTATCTGCGCTATCTGGTTGGCGCGGTGCTGATCCTGCCTTGCGTCTGGATCATCGCGCGGCGCAGTGCGGTCGCCCCCGTACAGGAAGATTGAGCCATGATTGCCGAACATCCGTCCCCGAACCAGAATGACCGCAAGCTCCCCGTCTCCATGCTGGTGCTCCACTATACGGGTATGGAAACCGGCGAGGCGGCGCTGGAGCGGATGTGCGACCCGGCCGCCGAAGTCAGCGCGCACTACATGGTGCAGGAAGACGGGCGCGTGCTGCGCCTGGTCCCGGACGACAAACGCGCCTGGCATGCGGGCCGCTCGGAGTGGAACGGTGTGACGGACGTTAACTCCGCCAGCCTCGGTATCGAGATCGCCAATGGCGGTCACGATTACGGCCTGCCCGCCTATCCGGACGCGCAGATCAACGCGCTCATCCCGCTCTGCAAGCGTCTGATCGAGCGCTACGACATCCAACCGCGCAACATCGTCGGCCACTCCGACATCGCGCCGGAGCGCAAGAACGATCCGGGCGAGCACTTCCCCTGGAGCGGCCTTGCGGCTGCGGGGATCGGGCTTTGGCCGGGTGAGGGGAATGGCGACCGGCGGGTGCTGTTCGAACCAGGGGACCGCGACCGGGGCGTGACCCTGCTGCAACGCGCGCTCGCGGGCGTGGGCTACGCAGTGGAGCTCGACGGCGTCATGTCCGATCGGATGGTCGCCACTGTGCGCGCCTTCCAGCGCCGCTACCGCCCCGAGCAGATCGACGGCGTGGTCGACATGGAAACGCTAGACCTCGCCAGCCGCCTCGCGCGCTTGGTCTGAACGCACTGTCTCCAACACCCAGACCCGGATATAGCTCGCCAAGCCCTGGTCCGGCCGCTCTACTAGACGCCGATCATCCAGCGCGCGGATAAGCGAGGACACGGACTGTCCGCGCGAGAGCGCGACCCGGTCGACCTCGGCCCAGAACTCCGGCTCTAGCGCAACGGACGTCGCGTGGCCGTGAATGGATATGGAGCGCTTTTTCAATGGCCTGTGAAGAGGCGGTCGATTGCCCCGATTATATCGAAGTAGTCGTCCATGGCCGAGCCTAGAGACTCTTTGATCGCGATAACGGGAATAGCTGTAATGAGATCGGTGCGTAGGACGTAGCTGTCTTCCCCGAGGGAAAGCACGGGATTTAGCTTTGGTAGAGGGCGAGTGATCGCCTTCGCATCGATCAGCGGAGCGACAACGACATTCGGTAGGTCGAGAAGGCCTTGATGCTGCAGGACAAGCGCAAGCGAGCCGTCGCTCACGCGAACAATATCGTACTGGTTCACTTTTTAGGCGGAAAGTAGCTCTGCATCACTCCGAACCGTTCACCGAGCGTGCCGTGCTTTTCATCGTAGAGACGGCGCTCTTCGATGGCATCCTTATGCTCTTCGCAGAACGCCTTCATGTTGGCGATCCGGACATCATTGGAAGCGCGGTCGTAGCTAAGTCTCGAGCCGACGCGCCCCGTCTTGGGAAACTTATCAGGAGCGAAGTTCATGCAATCATCTTAACACATAAGTGGCCTAGAGACTACCGCTGCCGTTTGTGCCCCTCGATCTGCGCGGTGTCTGCCTCGCGCATGGTTTTTGCTGCAACCCGTTCGGCCTTGCTCAGCCCGTGCAACACGCGGTTATTGTCCGCAGCCTTCACCCGGTCTGCCTTGGCTTTTGCCTTGCGAACCCGGTTCAGGTTTATGGGCGTGTCCCCCATTAGCGCGGGGCGATCATCAGTTCGGGGCGGACGACCTCGTCGAACTCGGCTTCCGTCACGAAGCCCAGCTTCACGGCCTCTTCGCGCAGGGTCGTGCCGTTCTTGTGCGCCGTCTTGGCGACCATCGTGGCGTTGTCATAGCCAATGGTCGGGGCGAGCGCGGTGACGAGCATGAGCGAGCGGTTCATCAGGTCCGCGATCCGGTCTTCGTTGGCCGTGATGCCCACCACGCAACGGTCCGCGAAAGATCGCGACGCATCCGCCAGCAGCGTGATCGACTGCAGCATGTTGTAGGCCATGACGGGCTTGTAGACGTTCAGCTCGAAGTGACCCTGGCTGCCCGCCACGCTCATCGTCGTATTGTTGCCCATCACCTGCGCGCAGACCATGGTCAGCGCTTCGCACTGGGTCGGGTTGACCTTGCCCGGCATGATGGAGCTGCCCGGCTCATTGG
>CAYULR010000234.1:0-4606 GCA_964445685.1 uncultured Algimonas sp. | reverse complement strand
TCACCCACGTGACGGGCTATGTGGGCAAGGCGAATGACCGCGATGTGGAGCGGGACGACGATCCGCTGCTGCTGCAGCCGGGCTTCCGCCTTGGCAAGACAGGCGTGGAGCAGGCGGCCGACCAGGATCTGCGCGGCAATGCCGGGCGGCTGAAGGTCGAGGTGAATGCGCGCGGACGGGTCGTGCGCGAATGGCCGGAGCGCGAAGGGCAGGCCGTCCCCGGCCAGGATGTCTGGCTGACGCTGGATGCGGACCTGCAACGCTTCGCCGCCGAGCAGTTCGAGGAAGACAGCGGCGGCATCGCCGTGATGGATGTCCGCACGGGCGAGCTGCGCACCCTGCTGTCCATGCCGACCTTCGACGGCAATCTGTTCGTATCCGGCCTGACGCAGGCGGACATGGATGCGTTGAACAATGACGAAAAGCGCCCGCAGTACAACAAGGTGATCTCCGGCGGCTATCCGCCTGCATCGACCTACAAGATGGCGGTCATGCTAGCCGCGCTGGAAAGCGGCCAGATCAACCCGGACCAGCGCGTCTTCTGCGGCGGCAAGGTGCGGCTGGGTAACCGCCTGTTCCACTGCTGGCGGCGGCGCGGTCACGGCGCGATGGATATGCGCGCCTCGCTGAAGCAGAGCTGCGACACCTATTACTACGAGGTCTCCCAGATCATCGGGGTCGAGGCGATCGCCGACACGGCCCGCAAGCTGGGCCTTGGCCAGCGCTACGATGTGGGCATTGCCGGGGAGACACAGGGCATTGTGCCCGACCCGGACTGGAAGCGCGACCGCCTCGGCGCGGGCTGGCGGATGGGTGACACGCTGAACGCATCCATCGGGCAGGGCTTCGTGCTCGCGTCCCCCTTGCAGCTTGCCGTGATGACCGCGCGACTGGCGAACGGCCGAGAGGCGGTGACGCCGAGCCTCTATGCCGGGCGCGACCTGCCGGAGTTCGGCCCGCTCGACATCTCGCCGGAGCATATGGAGTACGTGCAGGAAGCGATGTGGAGCGTGACGCAAGAGCCAGGCGGCACGGCCTACCGGCCCAACGGCCTCGGCATTGCGGGCTACGATATGGCTGGGAAAACAGGCACGGCGCAGGTGCGCGGCATCTCGCGCGCGGAGCGGGCGACAGGCGTGCTGTCCAATAGCGAGCTGCCCTGGAAGTACCGCGACCATTCCATTTTCGTCGGCTACGCGCCGTACGACAAGCCCCGCTTCGCCGTGGGCTGCGTCGTGGAACATGCGGGCGGCGGGTCCGGCCGGGCGGCGACGATCGTCCGCTCCGTCCTGGGCGAAGCGCTGCGGCGCGACGGTCTGGGGCAGAGTGCGGGAACCGGTAGCGGACCGCGCGATCTATGACGGCCCGGTTCGAGGAATTCGACGATGTCGGGAACAAGCTTTACCAGATCAACTGGCTGCTTCCGGTGCTGGCCATCGTCCTGGGGCTGGTCGGCGTCCTCGCCATCTTCTCCGCCACGAACGGCATTTGGAGCCATGGCGCGCTGCAGCACGCCGTCAGGCTCGCCGTCGCGTCGGTCGCCATGCTGGTCATCACCCTGATCAACATCCGCGTCTGGTACACGCTGGCCTATCCGATCTACGCGGTCGCGCTCTTGCTGCTGGTCGGTGTCGAGCTGGTCGGGGTGAACGTAAACGGGTCCGTGCGCTGGTTGCAGCTCGGCCCGATGCGCTTGCAACCGTCCGAGATCATGAAGCCCGCCGTCGTCCTGGCGCTGGCGCGTTTCTACCACGACCTGCCGAGCTGGCGCGTGTCGGGACCGTTCGGGCTTGCGGGGGCGTTGTTCCTGATCGCCGCGCCCATGGCGTTCGTGCTGCGCCAGCCGGATCTGGGAACGTCGCTGCTCATCTTCGCCACGGGCGCCGCCATCGTCTTCCTGGCGGGCGTGAGTTGGCGGGTCATTTCCATGGGGCTCGTCATGGCCGCCGTCAGCGTTCCGATCGTCTGGCAGTTCGGGCTGCGGTCCTACCAGCGCGAGCGCGTGCTGACCTTCCTCGATCCGTCGCGCGATCCGGCAGGCGCGTCCTACCACATCACCCAGTCCAAGATCGCGCTCGGCTCGGGCGGGCTGAACGGCAAAGGCTATATGCAGGGGACGCAGCGCCAGGGCGGATATGTGCCGGAGAACAGCACCGATTTCATCTCAACCGTCATCGGCGAAGAGTTCGGCTTCATCGGGTCGCTGGCGCTGATGGGGTTGTATATTGCGGTGATCGTCGTCTGTTTCCGGCTGTCGCGGCAATGCAAGGCCGTTTTCTCGCGCCTTCTGATCCTAGGCCTGACGACGACGTTCGCGCTCTACATCTTCATCAATCTCGGCATGGTCATGGGCTTGCTACCGGTCGTCGGCGTGCCGCTGCCGCTCGTCTCCTATGGCGGCACGGTGATCCTGGCGGTTATGGGGGCGTTCGGTCTGGTGCTGTCGGCGCATCTGCACCGCGCGACACCGCTACCCAGCAGCGACTGACGCGCTCCCGCGAAGGCGGTGTTCCAGCTGCGGGAGCGTATCCCGTATGGCATGCAGCAAGGTGACTGTATCCTGCGCCAGGCGGTCGGGCGGGCTTTGCCGCAACTCCCGGGCCAGCCGGGGCGCGCGGTCCATGCCGACCGTCAGCGACGCGCTGCGCAGCCCGTGCAGTGCGCGTAGGAAATCCTCCCGCGCGCTCATCTCGCCCGCCATGCAGCCGGGCAGGGAGGCGGAAAGGGCTTTCAGCGATTCGGCCAGACCGCTGCGGAAACTCTTGAGGATATGTGCGCGCGTCAGCTCGTCCGCCTGTCCGGGTCCGTCGCGCAGGACAAGCTCGTCCAGCAGCGGATAGTCCGCCCCGCGACCCGAATTGGCGGCTACGCCGACCATGACGGTCGACCTGTCCGTGCCCACGCCGGCCATGGCGGCGGCAAGGTCGCCTTGCCGCAGCGGCTTGGCGATGACGCCGTCGAAGCCCGCCGAGCGGCAGCGGTTCAGATCGTCGGGCCCGTCATAGGCAGTGAGGGCGATAAGGACCGGTAGGTGCGCCTGATTTCCGGACTGCCGGTGTTCCATGCGCAAGTGCCGTGCGACGTCCAGCCCTGTCGTGCCCGGCATGACGATATCGAGAAGGGCGATGTCGAACGGCACGGACCGGCACAGGGTGAGGGCGTTTTCGCCGTCGGAGGCGAAGCGCACCTTGTGCCCCTCGCGCTCCAGAATGGTCCGCGCGACCATCCGGCTCGAAGAGCTGTTTTCTGCGAGAAGGACCAACACGGGAGTGGGTTACGAAGTGCAACCTAAGGATTCGTGAAAGCGCGGGCTTAGTTCGCCCGCCGGACTGCAAACTCCGGCTGCGACGCCTTGACGCCACCTGCGACGCCCCTAAGCAAGGTCGCAGATTTTGGGGAGTTCATCATTATGCCAGCAGCAGCCGGCACGGCCCAGTGGTCGTCGCGTTTTGCCTTCATCATGGCGGCCGTGGGGTCGTCCGTGGGTCTCGGGAACCTGTGGCGGTTCTCGTCCGAAGCGGGGTCGAACGGGGGCGGGGCCTTCATCCTGGTCTATCTCCTGGCCTGCGGCTTCGTCGCGCTGCCCGTCTTGATGAGCGAATATCTGATCGGCCGGGCCGGTACGGCCGCGAACGCCGTCAGCACGCTGAAAGACGTCGCCATCCAATCGCGCAGATCCACCAAATGGTCCTTCGGGTCCTGGGTCGGGATGATTGCGGGCTTCCTGATCGTGACCTTCTACTGCGTGATCGCGGGCTGGGTCGTGCGGTACATCTTCTTCGCGCTTGGCAATGACTTCGCCGGACTGACGCCGGACCAGGTGGGCGCGCAGTTCGTCAACTTCATCGGCGAGCCGATGCAGGTCCTGCCATGGTTCATGGTGTTCGCGCTGATCACCATCTGGCTGGTCAGCCGCGGCGTGAATGCGGGGATCGAGCTGGCGGCCAAAGTGCTGATGCCGGTCTTCTTCGTGCTGCTCGTCGGACTGGCCATCTTCGCGCTGATTTCAGGCTTGGAGAGCGGCGGCACGGCGGAAGCGCTGGCCTTCCTCTATACACCCGATTTCAGCAAAATCAACGCGGACGTGGCCGTGGCTGCCCTTGGACAGGCCTTCTTCTCCGTCGGTGTCGGTTCGGCCATCATGATCACTTACGGCTCTTATATTCCGCGTGAAATCTCCCTGCCGAAATCCGCAGGCATCGTGGCGCTGATGGATACTCTGGTGGCTCTGATCGCGGGTCTGGCCATCTTCCCGATCGTCTTCACCTACGGCCTTTCGCCGGATGGCGGCGCGGCGCTGCTGTTCATCACGCTTCCCAATGCGTTCGAAGCGATGGGCGGCGTGGGCTTTATCATCGGGGCGGCCTTCTTCTTCCTCGCCTTCTTCGCCGCCGTGACGTCGTCCGTCTCGCTGCTGGAGCCGTCCGCCGCCTATGTCAGCGAGCGGTTCCAGATGACCAAGGCCAAGGCGGCCTGGGTTAGCGGGGCGGCGATCACATTTGTGGGCCTTGGGTCACTGTTCTCGCCGGCTTTCTTCGAGTTTATCGATCAAGGCTTGGCAGGGCCAATCCTCGCACCTCTCTCAGCGCTGTTGATTGTTCTCTTT